>JAICRS010000029.1 GCA_025966335.1 Nocardioidaceae bacterium | reverse complement strand
CATGCAGGGCCTGGGCGAGCTTCCGCCAGTCGTCGAGGCCTGCGTCGAGCACCTGCTTGGTGGTGAGCTTGTCCATCGCCTCTGTATGCCAACGGTTGGCTGTGGGTCCTCGACATCAGGCCGAGCTCCTCGGCCCGCCGGACCGTCGAGGTCGGTCCGCAGCAGCCGAAGCACGTCCAGCTCCCGTTCGCTCAGCGGCTCGATGAGGCGCTGTACGGCGGGCCTGTTCTCCACGCTGCCGTCCAGGGCGCGGGGCGTAGCTCGTGGCGATCCCGTGTTTCACGGCCACTTCCAGAAGACCCCCATCGCGTGCCCTTCGTCGCTCCGCCTCCCTGACACGGGGTAGACCCTTCGACGGCCGGCCCGACCCTGATCTCCTGCACCCGAAAACCCGAGCGAGATGGAGTCCTTTCATGGGACCTTTGTTGGACGGCGGGGGTCTGTCCCGAGGAGTGCACGATGCGCGACGATTCCCGGCTCGCGGTGGGCACGTCCAGCGTCCGCCCGCCCGCTCGGCCGACACCGCACTCCGAACCACTTCATCGGGTCGGATGGGGCTTCATCACCCTGTACACGCTCGCCTTCATGAGCACCACTCTCGTGCTCATCGCGCCCCTGCTGGTCACCTTGGCGCTGAAGGTCAACTCCCTCGTCGGCATCGAAGAGGCACCGAACAGCCTGGCGCTCGTCACCGGTGTCGGTGCCCTCCTGGCTATGTTCGGCAATCCGTTCTTCGGCCGACTGAGCGACCGGACCACGTCACGCCTGGGCATGCGCCGACCCTGGATGGTCATCGGCCTGGTGGGCGGCTTCCTGGGCATCCTGGTTGTCGCGTTGGCACCGAACATCCCGATCGTCCTGGTCGGGTGGTGCATCGCCCAGCTCTTCTTCAACGCCCTGCTCGCGGCGCAGGTGGCGGTGCTCCCGGACCAGGTTCCCGTCCGCCAGCGCGGCCTGGTCTCCGGTCTGCTCGGCATCTGCGTGCCGATCGCGTCGGTCAGCGGCACCTTCCTGGTCAAGCTGTTCACCGGCAACCAGCTCGCCATGTTCCTCGTGCCGTGCGCGATCGGTGGGTTCTTCATCCTGGTCTTCGCGGTCGTGCTTCAGGATCGCCGCCTTGTTGCGGCCGACAAGCCGACCTGGTCACTGCGGGAGTTCGCCGGCACCTTCTACGTCGACCCGCGAAAGAGTCCGGACTTCGCCTGGGCTTTCACCAGCCGGTTCATGTTCGTGCTCGCCTACGCCTTCGTGACCACCTACCAGGCCTACTTCCTCCTGGACAAGATCGGCAGTGACGAGGCCGACGTACCGCAGCAGATCTTCCTCGGCACGCTCGTGCAGTCCGTCGTCATCGTGGCCGCTTCTCTCGCCGGGGGCAGGCTCTCCGACCGGACCGGCCGGCGCAAGATCTTCGTGTGCGGCGCCTCGGTCGTCTACGGAATGGCGATGTTCGCGGTCGCCGTTGCCGGCGACTTCAATGGGTTCCTGGTCGGCATGGCGATCAGTGGACTCGGTTTCGGCATGTACATCGCTGTCGACCTGGCCCTCGTCGCCGACGTGCTGCCGGACAAGGACAACGCCGCCAAGGACCTCGGCGTGCTGAACATCGCCGGTGCCCTGCCCTTCTCCGTCGCGCCGGCGATCGCACCCGTGATCCTGGTGCTCGGAAACGGCAGCTACGCCGTGCTGTACGTCGTCGCCGGCAGCTGCGCCATCCTCGGAGCGGCCACGATCCTGCGCGTGAAGGGTGTCCGATGACCGGTGGGTCCGTGCTGCACGGTCGAGACGTCGAACAAGCTCATCTGGCGGCCGCGCTGGAGGCAGCGAAGGAAGGTCGCGCCGCGAGCCTGCTCCTGCGTGGCGGAGCCGGCGTAGGAAAGACCGCACTGCTCGAGGACACCGCCGCAAGTGCCCGTGGCGCGCACGTGCTGAGAACCGTCGGCCTGCAGTCGGAGTCCGCATTCGCGTTCGCGGCGCTGCACCGGCTCCTGCGTCCCGTCCTCGACGGAGCGACTGCACTCCCGGAGCCACAGGAGCGTGCCCTTCGGGTGGCGTTCGGCGAGCGAGCGGGCGAGCAGCTCAACCCGTTCCTGGTGGGCCTGGCGACCCTGTCGCTGTTGACCGAGCTCGCCGACTCCGGACCCGTCCTGTGCCTGGTCGACGACGCCCAGTGGCTCGACGCGGCCTCCTCGGACGCCCTGTTGTTCGCCGCACGCCGCCTGCTCGCAGAGCCGGTCACGATGATCTTCGCCGCCCGCGACGACGACCCGGACTACGTCGCACCCACCGACATCCCTGAGCTGCTCCTCGAGGGGATCCCGCCGGAGGCCATGCGCGCCCTGCTGAAGGAACGCACCGGGCAAGACCTGCCTGACCATGTGCTGGCCGATCTGGCCGTCCGCACCGGCGGAAACCCGCTCGCCGTCGTCGAGCTACCCGCGCAGCTCAGCCCCGCCCACCTCGGAGGAACCTCGCTCCTGCCCGAGGCCCTGCCCCTGTCCGCCCACGTGGAACGGGTGTTCGTCGAGCGGTGTCGCCGTCTCACCGCGTCCGGGCAGACCCTCATGCTGCTGGTGGCGGCAGATGACTCGGTCCCCCTCTCGGTGCTCCGACGCGCCGCACACGAGCTGGCCCTGCCGACCGAGACCTTCGCCGAGGTGGAGGCCACCGGCCTCCTGCACGCCGAGGGCGACACC
The DNA here is from genome assembly GCA_025966335.1 of Nocardioidaceae bacterium. Classification (GTDB taxonomy): domain Bacteria; phylum Actinomycetota; class Actinomycetes; order Propionibacteriales; family Nocardioidaceae; genus Nocardioides_C. The sequence goes on along the minus strand of JAICRS010000029.1, from coordinate 15,633 downwards.
GTCCGGGTGCGACACCCCCTGGTCCGCTCCGCGGTCTACCAGGCGGCCACCACCATGGAGCGGCGCACGACGCATGCGGTGCTGGCCGAGGCCCTGCGCGACAGCGACGACCCGGACCGGTACGCATGGCACCGGTCCGCGGCTCTCGACGGGCCCGACGAGGACGTCGCCGGGCAGCTCGACGCGGTGGGAGCACGCGCCGAACGTCGCGGTGGACATGCCGCCGCTTCCAGCGCGTACGAGCGTGCCGCGCAGCTGACGACACGGGACGACCTGCGAGGCCGACGCCTGTTCACCGCCGCCCGCAACGCCTACGCTGCGGGCCGGCTCGAACGTGCCGTCGCCCTGCTCCAAGCCGCACGAGCCATCGCCGACGACCGGTTGTTGCGCGCCGACATCGACCGGCTGCGCGGCCGGATCGCGGTCGTGGGCGGCTCCGCGGTCGACGCGCACCGCATCTTCATCGCCGCCGCCCGCGACGTCGCGGAGATCGACCCGAACCGGGCCCTGGAGATGGCCGCCCTGGCCGGTGTGCTGCGCAGCCATGGCGTGGACAGCGGCGCCGTGCTACCCCCAGGGACCCTGACGGCCGTGATCGTGCCCGACGACTCGGTGCGCACACAGTGCCTCAAGCGGCTACTGACCACCACCGACCTGGACGCGGCCCAGGACCAGGCAGGTGCACTCGCGGCCTTGCGGTCGGCACTCGAGATCGGTCTTACCAGCGAGGACCGCGACGTGTGGGCGAACCTCGGCAACATCGCCCTCCACCTGGGCGACGATGCAGCCCACCGGAGGTTCTTCACCGCGATGGTCGCGGCCGCACGAGCCGATGGCGCCGTGATGGAGGTCCTCTATGCGCTGAACCGGTCGTGCCTGAGCCAGTTCGCCGCGGCACAGTGGCCCGCCGTACGACGCTCCGCCGACGAGTCTGCATCGCTGGCGCGCAGCATCGGGCAGCCCGCGCAGACCGCCATCCCGCTGGCCTGGCTCACCGTGCTGGCTGCCCACCAAGGAGACACCGGCTACGACGAGCTCCTCGACTCGGCCACCACTGCCTTGGCCGACCATCGGCTGGGCGTGATGGACAGCCCCGTCGCAGACCTGCTGCGCTGGGCGCAAGCGGTCAGGGCCGGCCACGACGGCGATGCGGTGGGATCCTTCCACCACTTCGCCCGGATGCAGGTCCCCGTCGTGATCCGGCTCGCGGCCACAGCCCGTGTCACGGCCGCAGTCCAAGCCGGAGAACGAGCCTGTGCCGAGCAGTGGACGAGCCAGCTCGAGGCCTTCGTCCGCGCCACCGGGTCACCCTGGGCCAGCGCGGCAGCGGACCACGGCCGGGCCCTGCTCGCCGACACCACCGACGCGGCGCCACTCCACGAACGCTCGCTGCGGGCCCACGAGTGCGCCGAGCGTCCGTACGAGGCGGCGTGCGTCCAGCTGTCCTACGGCGAGCATCTTCGACGCGCCGGCCATCGTGTCGAGGCACGAGTCCATCTGAAGAAGGCGCTCGAGACGTTCCGTGACCTGAACGCCGAGCCGCTCGTGGACCGAGCGGCCCAGGAGCTGCGCGCATCGGGAGAGACCGCCAGGAAACGGAACGTCTCGACGTTGGCCCAGCTGACGCCCACCGAGCTGCGCATCGCCCAGCTCGTCAGCCAAGGCATGACCAACAAGGAAGTGGCCGAGCAGTGCTGGGTCTCCCCTCGCACGGTCGCCTTCCACCTGCGCAACGTGTTCGCCAAGGTCGGTGTCAGCTCACGTGCCCAGCTGGCCCGGCTCGACCTCGACTGACCGGTCATCCCGGCCGTTTGACCGGGGCGACCTCGCCACTTTGCCGCCAAAGTCACAGGTGTCGGTACGACGTACCGAACGGACACCGCCCCGCAGACGGCCACCTGGGAGCAGAACCCGCTCATGAACAACGACGACCACACCACCGTCCCGGGGACCGCGGCCTGGGTCCAGCAGACCGCCGGCTGGCTCACCCCGGCCGAACGACGTTCGATGCTGCGACCTCTGGCCCGTACCCACCTCCGCAACGCGGTCGGACGACTCAGCCTGGCGGTCCGCCTCCATCCCGGTCGGCACGCCTACGTCGCGCCTGTCCGCCTCGTGCCACCGGACACCGCCCTGACCCGCGCGGCGGAGGACACCGCCCGCCGCCTCCTGCCCGACGCCGTCCTCAACCACAGCTACCGCACCTACCACTTCGGTCGTGCACTCGGCGAGCTCGAAGGACTGGACGTCGACTGCGAGCTGCTCTTCGCCGCGTCTCTGCTGCACGACACCGGTCTGGTGACGAGTACCGGTTCGGCTGACTTCACCCTCGCCTCCTCACGGCTCGCCCGTGACGTCGCCGAGAGTGTGGGTCTTTCCACGACCGCGACCGAGGTGATGCAGACCGCCATCACGATGCACCACAGTCCCGGCGTGGACCGGTCCGCCGGCCCGGTGCCCTACCTGTTGTCGGCCGGCGCTGCCGTCGACGTGGTCGGTCTGCGCTCCTGGGAGCTGCCCGGTGACACGCTGACCGGCGCGGTCACCGCCCACCCACGCGCGGAGTTCAAGAGGGTCTTCGACGCCGCATTCCGCCAGGAGGCAGCCCGCGTGCCTCGCGGTCGCGCCAACGTCCTCTACCGCTACGGCGCGTTCGGCGCCGCCATCCGGTTCGCGCCGTTCGACGAGTAGCACGGCGCGGCCGACGCCGTCCCGCACACCCCACCCTCTCCCACCCTTGGAGCGCTCATGTCTCACGCCCCGCACAACACGACCACCACGCAACCACCCACCGGCCCGCACCCTCGCCGCTCGTGGGCGGCGATGATCCTGGCCCTGACCGCACAGGTCCTGGTGGTCCTCGACATCTCCGTGGTGAACACCGCGATGCCGACCATCGGCCATGACCTGCGCCTGGGCAGCAGCGACCTGCAGTGGATGGTGACCGCCTACCTGCTGCTCTCCGGGGGCGGGCTGCTCCTCGGCGGCCGCATCGCCGACCTGATGCCACGGCGCCGCGTCTTCATGACCGGCATGGTCCTGTTCACCGCCGCATCGCTCCTGAGCGGCTTCGCATCCACCGGCGCCGAGCTGATCGCCGGCCGGGCGATGCAGGGCGCAGGCGCCGCCCTCATGACGCCGGCCGCGCTGGCGACCATCATGACCACCTACAGCGGCGCCCAACGCGCCCGCGGACTGGCGCTCTGGGGCGCCATCGGTGGCCTCGGGATCGCTGCAGGAGTCGCGCTCGGAGGAGCGCTGACCACCTGGGCCGGATGGCAGGCCATCTTCTGGGTCAACGTCCCCATCGGAGTGATCGCTCTCGTCTCCGCTGGGCGGGTCCTGCCCCGGGGAACCACCGAACGTGTCCGTCTCGCCCGCCTCGACGTCGTCGGTGCCGCCACCGCCGTGACCGGCCTCGCGACGCTGATGTACACCCTCGCCGGCACCGAGGCGCACGGCTGGGCATCGCCGCGGACCCTCGTCGGGCTCGGCCTCGCCGCCACGGTGCTCGCGGGCTTCATCCGGCTCGAGCGCCGAGCCGCGCATCCACTGCTGCACCCGCACACCTGGTCGATCAGGTCCCTCGTGTCCAGCACCGGCGTCATGCTCGGCGTCACGGGGCTGCTGATGGGCACCGTCTTCCTGACCTCGATCTTCCTGCAGACCACCTTGGGGTACTCCGCGTTGGGCTCAGGGCTGGCGTTCCTGCCCCTGGCCCTGACCCTCGTCGCCGGAACTCACCTCGCCGGACACCTCAGCGGTCACCTGTCCGGTCGCGGGATCGCGACCACGGGCCTGGTCGTGCTCGCCGGCGGCGCCGCGCTGCTGTCGCGGGCCACCGCGACTGCGACGTACGCGACCGACGTGCTGCCCGGCCTGCTCGTCATCGGTCTCGGTGCGGGCCTGGTGTTCGTCGCGGTGTCGGCGACCGCGATGGCCGACATCCCCGACCAGCACGCGGGGATGGCGTCCGGTTTCCTGATGACCGGCCACGAGATCGGCGCCGCCCTGGGTGTCGCCGTGCTCTCGGCCGCCGCCTCAGCCGCCGGAGCGCTCAGCACGCCGGACGGGGCTGCGGCTGCCTTCGAACGCGGCTTCGTCACCGCTGCCGTGATCGCTGTCGCGTTCGCCTCCCTCGCTGTGCTCCGGATGCCCGCCACCCGCAGCACCGGCGCCCGCATGCATCTGCACTGACCGCGGATCTCGTCGAGGGCTTCATGGGACGATCTGTGGGTGTCGATCCCGGTGCTGGCTACCAAGCTGTTCGCGCCGTCCCTCCGCCCGCAGCTCGTCGCGCGTCCCAGGCTCGCGGAACACCTTGACGCCACCCTCGATGCGAGCCACCGGCTCACCCTCGTCTCCGCACCGGCGGGATTCGGGAAGACCACCCTGCTCAGCGACTGGCGCGCTCACCTCGATCGAGGAGAGACTCGCACTCGAGTCGGGTGGCTGTCCCTCGACGATGGTGACAACGACCTGACCCGCGTCTTGACCCACCTGGTCGCTGCTCTGCGAAGCATCGGCCTCGATGTCGACCCGGCTGTCGCCGAGTCCTTGCACAAGGCCTCGACCCTCGCAGCCCTGACCGCGCTCGTGAACGATGTCACTCGCGCCAGCGAGTGCGTGCCCGGCGGGCAGTGGATCCTGGTGCTCGACGACTACCACGTCATCGGAGCGTCCGAGGTGCATGAGGCGGTGACCTTCCTCCTCGACCACCTTCCCGACCAGCTGCACCTGGTGATCGCAACCCGTTCGGATCCGCCGCTGCCCCTGGCCCGGCTCCGCAGTCGCGGGCAGCTCATCGAGGTACGCGCGGCCGACCTTCGCTTCACTCCGGCCGAGGCACAGGAGTTCCTCACCCAGGTGATGGGGCTGGACCTCACCGACGCGGACATGGCCGCACTCGGCGAGCGGACTGAAGGCTGGGTCGCCGGCCTCCAGCTTGCCGCCCTCTCCCTCCGCGAGATCCCGGAACGGGGGGAGATGGACGGCTTCATCGAGGCATTCACCGGTAGCAACCGATTCGTCATCGACTACCTGGCCGACGAGGTGCTTGCCCGGCAACCGAGCCAGGTCCGCGACTTCCTGCTCCGCACCGCCGTTCTCGACCGGCTCACCGGATCCCTCTGCGACACCGTCACCGGCGGCTCCGACGGCACCCGCATGCTCGAGGACCTCGAGCGCGGCAACCTGTTCCTCGTCCCGCTCGACACGCACCGCTCCTGGTACCGCTACCACCACCTGTTCGCCGACGTTCTCCGCGCACGCCTCCTTGCCGAGCACCCCGAGCAGGTGACGGCCCTGCACCAGCGAGCCAGCACCTGGTACTCCTCACACGACCTCGTCGACGACGCAGTCCGGCACGCGATCGCCGCCGAGGACTTCGACCGTGCCGCGTGCCTGGTGGAAAGAGCGCTGCCGGAGCTGCGCCGCGCCCGGCGGGACAGCGTGCTACTGGCCTGGATCCGGTCGCTGCCGGAATCCGTGGTGCACAAGAGCCCCGTCCTCAGCATCGTTTCGGGCTGGTCGCTGCTGATGTCCGGTGACCTGGACGGGATGGAGCGCCGGCTTGACGACGCCGAAGCGGCGCTGGCCGCCGCAGCCCAGGACGCGAGCCTCGCGGCAGCCTGGGCAGACACGGAGGATCTGCGCAGCGCGCCGGCGACGATCCCGGTCTACCGTGCATCGCTGGCCCAAGCCCGCGGCGACGTCACCGGAACCGTGCGCCACGCCCGGCGGGCGCTGGACCTAGCCGGACACGAGGACCATTTCGTGCGCGGCGCCGCAGCCGGGTTCCTCGGTCTCGCAGCGTGGGCGGCCGGGAACGTCCAGGAGGCACTGTCGACGTTCTCCGAGGCGGTCCGCAGTCTGCACGCCGCGGGCAATCTGGTCGACGAGCTCGACAGCACGGTGGTCCTCGCGGACATGTGGATCGCCGCGGGCATGCCCAGCCGTGCCCGCCGGCTGTACGAGCAGGCGTTGAGAACGGCCACCGAGCGAGGTGAGCCCTACCCGCGAGCCACCGCAGACCTGCGGGTAGGGCTGGCCGAGCTCGACCGTGAGCTCGACGACCTCACGAGCGCCGAGGCACACCTTGAAGCGGCGCGCGTGCTCGCAAAGCGAGCCTCGATCACGGAGAACCGGCACCGGTGGTACGTCGCCATGGCTCACGTGCGCGCCACCACAGGTGACTCCGACACCGCGGCGGACCTGCTCGACCAGGCCGCGGCGTTGTATCGACCTGGTTTCTACCCCGACGTCCGACCTGTCGCAGCGATCAGAGCACGCCTCCAGATCGCGAGCGGGGACCTGTCGTCGGCCGCCGGATGGGCCCGCGTCCGGGGCGTGGACGTCGATGAGGAGCCGGCGTACCTGCGCGAGTACGAGCACCTGACCCTGGTGCGCCTTCTCCTCGCAGCGCACCGCGCCGCACGCCCGATCGACCTCTCCGGCACTGATTACCCGGTCGCCGCGGCGCTGGCTCTTCTGGACCGGCTGCACGCCGCGGCAGCCGACGCCGGACGGGACGGCAGCGTGCTGGAGATCCGCATGCTGCAGGCCCTCGCCCATCATGCCCACGGCGACGTGCCGCGGGCGCTAGCAGCACTGGGCCAGGCCCTCGTCGAGACGCCGGAGCCCGACAGCTACGTCCGCCTCTACCTGGACGAGGGGGCTCCGATGCTGGATCTCCTTGACCACACCATCAACGCCGACGCCGGCAACGACCCTGCCGCCCGACATGAGGACGCGGCACGGGTGCAGCGGCAGGCCCGGCGACTCCTCGAGCGAGCGGGACCACCGGTCGAGGCGGCCGTTGAGCAGTCCCTGGTCGACCCGTTGAGCCAGCGCGAGCTGCAGGTGCTCCGGCTGCTCGACAGCGACCTCACCGGGCCGCAGATCGCCCGCGAGCTCTATGTCTCGCTCAACACGGTGCGCACCCACACCAAGAGCATCTTCACCAAGCTGGACGTGAACACGCGGGCGGCCGCCGTGCGCCGCGCTCACGAACGCGGTCTCCTCTAGTCCGTCCACAGCTGGTGGCGATCCGCTCTCACCACATCATTCACATCATGTGGTGATGTCGACTCACCCCGTCTCTTCCTAGGTTCGTGGCATCCCCGAGGCGCCCGCCACGGACCGACTCCACAGGGAGAGGACATGACCATCACACCCACGACCCTCGGCCGCGCCGCCGGGGTCGCCGCCGTCGTCGCCGGACTGATCTTCATCGGCGTCCAGATCAACCACCCACACCTGGATGCCGACTCCGTCACCACGACAGAGGTGGTTGTCCGGAACTCTCTCAAGGCACTCATGGCAGTGCTGGCCCTGGCCGGCATCACCGGCATGTACCTCAGCCAGGTCCGGCGGAACGGCCTCCTCGGGCTCGTCGGCTACCTGGTGCTCGGCACCGGCTACCTGACTATCATGTGCACCACCTTCATGGCCGCCTACGTCCTGCCCTCCATCGCCGCGGCGAACCCCTCCTACGTCAATGACGTCGTCGCCGCGACCACCGGCCGCACTGTCACCGGCGACATCGGCGTCCTGCAGGCCGCCATCCAGGTGCAGGACCTGACCTACCTGGCCGGTGGCCTCATCTTCGGCATCGCGTTGTACCGGGCCCGCGTCCTCGCCCGTTGGGCCGCCGCGCTGCTCGCGGTCGGTGGCGTCGTCACCATCGCGCTCTCGATGCTGCCGGACGCCTTCTACCGGTTCCTGGCCTACCCGAACGGCATCGCCATGATCGGCCTCGGGTACTCGCTGTGGAGCACGGCCCGGACGGCACACACCGACACCGGGCCCTTGCGTACCGCCGTCAACAGCCCGCGTGTGACCACAGCGGGTGCCGAATGACCCTGCGCACCGTCCCTGTCCCCCGGCCGGCGCCGCCGCGCCGGTCCGGCGGTCGGGACGGATCGAGCTGGCGCGTACCCGGCGCCTTGGTGGTCCTCAGCGTCGTGCCGGTCGTCGCCGGGTCGCTCCGGCTGCTCGAGGTCGTCGGTGGCCCGCAGCTGCTGCCGGACAACCCGCGGATCGACACCTCTCCAGCGCCGGTGGTCGTGCACGTCGTCGCCGCCGCCCTCTACGCCTTCCTCGGCGCGTTCCAGTTCTCCGCTCGGCTGCGACGGCGCCGACCCAGCTGGCACCGCAGGTCCGGGCGCGTGCTGGTCGGGGCGGGTCTGCTGGTCGCCCTCTCCGGGCTCTGGATGACGCTGTTCTACACCGGAGCACCGGGCGGTGAGCTGCTGTGGACGGTCCGGCTCGTGGTCTGTTCCGCGATGGTCACCAGCATCGTGCTGGGGTTCACCGCGATCCGGCGTCGCGACATCGCCGCGCATCGGGCGTGGATGGTCCGCGCCTACGCCCTCGCCGTCGGCGCCGGCACCCAGGTGTTCACCCAGGGCATCGGAGAGGGTCTCTTCGGGACCAGCGAGCTGAGCACCGGCCTGTCCATCAGCTCGGGATGGGTGATCAACGCCGCTGTCGCGGAATGGGTGATCCGCCGCCCCACCGCGCGCCGCGCCCGACGCGGTCGCACCCGGACATCCTTGGCCGGTTCACGATGAGCACGCGAGCGACACCCCACGCGTCCACCCACTACGAGCTCCGGCTCGAGGGGCACCTCGACGAGCACTGGTCGACCTGGTTCGGCGGTCTGACGCTGTGCCGCGAGGACGACGGCACGACCACTCTACGCGGAGTCGTGGCCGACCAGGCGGAGCTGCACGGGCTGCTCGCCAAGGTGCGCGACCTCGGCGCCACCCTCCTCTCGGTCAGGACCGTCGACTCCCCCGACCCAGCCGCCGGGATGCCGTCGTAGCCGCAGTTCCCAGCGCCACCACATCAGGACACCCCCATGTCGACCCTCACCGCACATCGCACAGCCACCGACACCGCCGACCTACCGCTCTACCGCCTCGATCTCATGCGCAGCACAGGAGGTTGTGGTCAGCGGCTCACTGGTCCTGGTCGTCCTTGCGGTGACTCCCTGGCGGCACGTGTGGCAGCAGTTCGTGACCGCGAAGGGAGACCGTTGGCGATGACTGCCACGATGTGCACATGACCAGCCCGCTCGACGCGATCACCTGGCCGGACCACACCGACCGGCTGACCCTCCGGCCCGCGACCCCGGACGACCTCGAGGCGACCTGGCAGTTCCGCCGGCTCGAGAGCGTCAACCACTGGATCACCCGCGCGCCCGCGACCCTCGAGGAGTACTGCACCCAGTTCGAGGCCCCCGACAGCCTCGCCAGGACCATCGTCGTCCAGCTCGACGGCAAGGTGATCGGTGACCTGATGCTGAAGCTCGACGACGCCTGGGCCCAGGCAGAGGTCGTGAAGGAGGCCCGCGGTGTCCAGGCAGAGCTGGGCTGGGTGCTGCACCCCGACCACGCCGGCCACGGGTACGCCACCGAAGCGGTTCGGGAGCTGATCCGGCTCTGCTTCGAGGACCTCCGGCTGCGCAGGGTGACGGCCAACTGCTTCGCCGGCAACGATGCGTCGTGGCGTCTCATGGAGCGCGTCGGGATGCGCCGCGAGCTCTACACGGTCCGTGAGTCCCTCCACCGGTCCGGGGAGTGGCTCGACGGCGTCGGTTACGCGCTGCTCGCCGACGAGTGGCGCCGCACCGACCGCTAGCGGCCCGGGGGTGTGTCCGACCCGTCGAACAGAGAACACTGGTAAGCCATCACGATGGCCTGGGCCCGGTCACGAACGTCCAGCTTCTGGAGCACGCGCGTCACATGCGTCTTCACGGTGGTGTCGCTGATGAACAGCTCCTTGCCGATCTCCGCGTTGGACAGGCCACGCGTGATCAGGCGGAGGACGTCGAGCTCGCGCTCGGTGAGCGTCTGCACCGACGCCGGCGGCGGCTGTCGTCGTTGTCGGGTGAAGTGCTGGATCACGTGCTTGGTGACCGCGGGCGAGAGCAGCGCCTCACCGGCGGCAACGGTCCGCACTGCGGCAATGAGCTGCTCGGGCGGATCATCCTTGAGCACGAACCCGCTGGCACCGGCGCGCAGCGCCTCGTACACGTAGTCGTCGAGGTTGAAGGTGGTGAGCATCAGCACCCGGACCGATGGATCGGCTCCGAGGGTGCGTCGGGCGGCCTCGAGACCGTCGAGCTCGGGCATCCGGATGTCCATCAGGATGACGTCCGGATGGAAGCGCCCGGCCTGGGCGACCGCCTCCAGGCCGTTGCCTGCCTCGGCAACGACCTCGATGTCGGGCTGGTCGGAGAGAAGCATCCGCAGACCCGCCCGGACCATCGACTGGTCGTCCACGAGGAGCACGCGAATGCTCATCATCCACCGTCCCGCAACGGCAGTCGCGCGCTCAGGGTGAAGCCGCGTCCGTTCTCGGTGCCGGCGGACATGTCGCCCCCGTAGATCTTGACGCGTTCGCGGATCCCGACGAGGCCGTGGCCGAGACCGTCGGAGGAAACGTGCCCGCAGCCGTCGTCGGTCACCTTGACGAGAAGGTCGCGGTCGCCGTACGTCACGTCGACCTGGGCGTGTTGGGCGCCCGAGTGCTTGAGGGCGTTCGTGAGCCCCTCCTGCAGGATGCGGTAGGCGGACAGGTCGAGCGCGGGGGGCAGGTCGACCGGTTCGCCGTGCACCTGCAGCCGCACGTCAAGGCCCGTGGCTCGTACGTCGGACAGCAGCGCGTCGAGGCCACCGAGACCCGGCTGGGGTTGCAGCTCCGCCTGCTCCCCGTCACGTCGCATCGCGCCGAGCAGCCGGCGCATCTCCGCCAGCGCGGCGCGACCGGCCTCTTCGACGTTCTTGAGCGCCTCACGGTCCTCGGCCTCGCTGTCCGGCATCCGGTGGCGGACCGCCCCCACCTGGAGCACCATCACGCTGACCGCGTGGGCCACCACGTCATGCAGCTCGCGGGCGATGCGGCTGCGCTCCTCGGCCACGGCGATGCGCGCGGCCACCTCGCGCTCGTGCTCGGCGAGGGCAGCCCGTTGCTCCGCCGCCTCCGTCTGCTCCGCCCGGCCGCGCAGGGCGAACCCCACCATCCAGCCGGTGACGAACAGCACCGGGGTGAAGAAGAAGTCGCCGGTCGAGTGGAGCGGGTCGTTGTAGACCACGATCGCGGCAGCGCTGAGCACGATGGCGAGGCCGGTGCGCGCCTGCCGGTCGCTGCGCACGTTGCCGAGCAGTAACGCGGCACCCATCCCGGCGAGGATGATGCCCGGCTGGCTCACCACGAGCCGGCCGTCGAGGAACGAGAGAAGCGCGGCGAGCAGCCATGTGGCCGCCGGAGCAGCGAACGGCCAACGCCGCCGCAGCAGGAGCACCAGCGCGACCAACGCAAGGCCCAGAGTCTCGAGCCACAACAACGCGCCGTCCGGACGCTGGGCGTCCTCGCGCAACGGCGTGCCGACGACACTGGCGGCAGCCACCGCAACGATGAGCGCGTCGATGCCGTACCGGGTCAGGAGCGTCCGGAGCTGGAACACGTACTCAACGTACTGCCGGCTGACCGCGGCGGCGTCCTACCAAAGTAGGACCGGAGATCGTCGCTTCGGACCCCTGACGAGACGGCCTTTCGACGACGCGCCACAGGTGTTCCCGCTCCTACCGTCGAGAGCGTCAACCAACAGCTCCGACTCTCCGGAGCACCACAGCCCAGGAGCTCGCGATGCCCGCCTCGATCTCAGTCGAAGAAGAACGCGGCACCTACATCCGGTCGCCGTACCACCAGCACAACGGCTACTACGCCGGCGAGTTCAGCCGGGAGCACGCGAGCCGCCCCCTCGCCTCTTCCCGGGTCCTCACGCTTCCGCGCTCCTGAGCCCGCGACCCGAACCCTCCCCTCCCCAAGGACACCGCCATGACGAACTCCGTTCACGCCGGCGCGGCGACGCGCCTCCCCGATCCGGGACAGCCCGACGCGACCGCGCCCCGCCAGTACTCGCTCAAGGGAATCGTCGGCACCTGGGCCGCGGCGGCCCTCCCGATGGCCGCTCTTGCCTGGCTGGTCGCCCCATGGCTCGCCGGCATCCTGGACGGCTCGTCCGCGTGGCCTCGAGCCATCGTGGTCAGCCTGACCGCCGGACTGTTCTGGCAGATGCTCCTCGTGCTGGGGCTTGTGCACCGGGAACAGGGCACCCTCCGCTGGGCCGTCCTCAAGGAAGCCTTGTGGCTGAGGGCACCGCAGAGTCCGCGCAGCGGCCGCCGCGGTGGCTGGTTGTGGCTGCTCACCATTCCGCTGATCGCCGCGGTGGCGGTGAAGGAGATGCTGCCCAAGCTACCGATGCCCGCGACCCGCGACATGGGGCTCTTCCTGCAGTCGTCCGCCGGTGAGGAGTTCTTCTCCGGCAACTGGCCCTGGTTCGCCCTGACGCTCGTGATGATGGTCCTCAACACCGCACTCGGCGAGGAGCTGCTCTTCCGTGGCCTGCTCCTCCCGCGCATGGAGGGCATCTTCGGGCGCCGGGACTGGGTCGCCAACGGCGTCCTCTTCGGGCTCTACCACCTGCACACCCCGTGGAGCATCCCGGCCAACCTGCTCGACACCTTCTACCAGTCCTACCCCTCGAAGCGGTACCGCAGCGCGCTGCTCAGCATCGCCGTGCACAGCGCCCAGACCGTCGTGCTCGGCCTGATGCTGCTCGCTCTGGTGCTGCGCTGAGCCACCCCGTCGCACACACGGGCTCTCCGCGCACCCACACCGCCCCCAACCCTCTGGAACCAGGAGTCACCGCATGTCTACCCTCACCCCACCGCTCACCCAGCCGACCACCACCGCCACGGCGGCCCGCGCCGTCGGCGTCACCAAGGCGTACGGCGTCGGCGACGCCCGCGTCCTCGCCCTCGACGACGTCAGCGTCGACATCGCCGCCGGGCGGTTCACCGCGATCATGGGTCCCTCCGGGTCGGGCAAGTCGACCCTGCTGCACGTGCTCGCCGGGTTGGACCGGCCCACCGAGGGCAGGATCTCGATCGGTGGCGTCGAGATCACCACGATGAGTGACAAGCAGCTGACTCTGCTTCGGCGCGACCGGATCGGGTTCATCTTCCAGGCGTTCAACCTGATGCCGACGCTGACGGCGGCCGAGAACATCGCGCTGCCGTCCCGGATCGCCGGCCGCAGGCCGGACCCGCAATGGGTGAAATCGATCGTGGACACCGTCGGTCTGGGCCCCCGGCTCTCGCACCGCCCGGCGGAGCTCTCCGGCGGTCAGCAGCAGCGGGTCGCCGCGGCACGGGCCCTGGCCACCAAGCCGGACATCGTCTTCGCCGACGAGCCGACCGGTGCCCTCGACCGGCGGTCGGGCGAAGAGCTCCTGCGCTTCCTGCAGCACGCAGTCCGGGACCTCGACCAGACGGTCGTGATGGTGACCCACGACCCCGTCGCGGCCGCGCACGCCGACCGGGTGCTCTTCCTCTCCGACGGCGACATCGTCGACGAGATGGCCGATCCGACCTCCGACGAGGTCCTCGAGTACATGAAGAAGCTGGGAGATTGACCATGTTGACTGCAACGATCAGGGGAATGCTGGCGCACAAGCTCCGGCTCATTCTCACCGCCACCTCGATCGCCCTCGGAGTGGCCTTTCTCAGCGGCACGCTGATGCTCAGCAGCAGCATGCAGCGCGCCTTCGACGACCTCTTCGCGAGCGTCGAGGGCGGCTCCGACACGGTCGTCCGCGCCGTCAGCGTCAACGATGACCAGGTCGCGGAGAACGAACGACCGCCCGTGCCCGTCGACGTACTCGACAAGGTCATGGCAGTTGACGGGGTCGCAACCGCCGAAGGCAGGGTCGAGGGCTACGCACTGATCACCGACCCCGACGGCAAGCCGATCCAGCCCAACGGCGCGCCGACGGTCGGCACCAACCTCAGTGTCGACCCCGGTCTCCGCGGCGACATCACCCTCCGCTCCGGTCACGCGCCGCGAGGGCCCGACCAGGTGGTCATCGACGCGTCGTCCGCCAAGAAGGCCGACCTCGAGATCGGGTCGACCGTGCGGATCCTCTTCCGGGGCGCAGACGAGAGCTTCACTGTGGTGGGCATCGCCGGGTTCGGCGGCGCGGACGACCTCGGCGGATCGACCACGGCCTTCTTCGAGCTCCCGACCGCTCAGCGTCTGATGGGCGAGACGGGCGTCTTCGACACGATCATCATCGGGGCGGACGAAGGTGTCACTCCGGAGGAGCTGGCCGATCGCGTCGGGTCCACGCTGCCGGCCGGCCTCGAAGCGTTGACCGGCGATGCGGTCGCCGCGGAGCGTGCCGCAGACGTCAAGGACGGGCTCGGCTTCTTCACCACCATGCTGATCGGCTTTGCCGGGATCGCACTCTTCGTCGGCTCGTTCATCATCTGGAACACCTTCTCGATGCAGGTGGCCCAGCGCACCCGGGAGCTCGCCCTGCTGCGGGCGATCGGCGCAACGCGCCGCCAGGTGCTGCGGACCATCCTCGCCGAGGCGGTGGTGCTCGGAGCGGGCGCGTCCGCGATCGGCGTCGCACTCGGGGTCGCGTTGGCGCACGGTCTGTCGAGCCTGTTCGAGGTGTTCGGTTTCACGATGCCGGCGCTCACCACGACGCTGGAGCCACGCACGGTGCTGATCGGGCTGCTGGTCGGCACGCTGACGACGGTGGTCGCCGCGGTGTCGCCTGCCCGGCGGGCCACCAGGGTCCTGCCGGTCGAGGCTCTGCGTGACGCGGCACCGACGGCCCGTCGGTTCTCGCGCCTGCGGATCGCCATCGGTGCCGTCCTCACCACCGGCGGTGTCGCGAGCATGCTGCTCGCGCTGCTGGGGTCAGCCTCGTCCGCGTTCCTTGCGGTGGGTGTGGTCGCGGCGACGCTCGGTGTGACCACCCTGGCCCCCGTTTTCATGCGGGCGCTCGCGGCGGTGGTGGGCTGGCCGCTGCGCGCGGTCGGCGTGCCGGGTGAGCTGGCCCGGCAGAACGCCATGCGCAACCCCCAGCGCACGGCCTCGACAGCCATGGCGCTGGTCATCGGGCTCACCCTCGTGATGACCGTGTCTGTCTTCGCCGCGTCGCTGAAGGCCTCGTTCTCCGACGTCCTGACCCGGTCGACCAACGCAGACCTCTACGTCCTGACCCCGACGAGCCAGTCGCCCGGGTTCAGCCCGGAGGTCGTCACCACGGTGCGTCAGGTCGATGGTGTGGAGATCGTGTCCCCGACCGGCTTCGGCACCGGAAGGTTCGCCGGCGACAACGCCGACTTCACCTCGGTGGATCCGGCGACCGTCGAGGCAGCGCTGGACCTGGGCATGGTCGAGGGTGACGCGGGCGAGCTGTCGGACGACGGTGCGCTGGTCCGCAAGGACCTCGCCGCCGAGCACGGATGGTCCCTCGGTGACACGATCACCGGCGACTTCCCCGGTGCACGCGACGTGCAGCTGGAGATCCAAGGCGTCTATGACGGCAAGGGCTTCGTGAACACGGCGTACACGGTCACCGGTGCGGCGCACACGACGTTCTACCCCCAACGGTTGGTGGGCACGACGGTCGTCATCGTCGAGGACGGTGCCGATGTGGCCGCCGTCCAGAGCGACGTCGAGGACGCGATCGCCGATCGTCCGGACGCGACCGTGATGGACCAGGAGGAGTTCCAAGGTGCGATGAGCTCGGTGATCGACCAGATG
>JAICRS010000262.1 GCA_025966335.1 Nocardioidaceae bacterium | reverse complement strand
AGGTGCCGGGTCCACGCAGCGACCTTGCGGCCCTTCCACACGCGCGCCGCGCCCGAGCACACCAGCTCCCACATCCGCGGCAACCGGAACCCCAGGTCCTGCATGTCACCGATCATCATCGCGCCCGACCGGGTGGACATCGCCTGCAGAGCGGCCAGCTCGGTGTGCGCGAACTCGCGGACCCTCGGCGTGCCCGGCGACCCCAGCCGACGCGATCGCTCCATTCCGGGCAGCACCTCGCCGGTCCCGGCGACCGCGTCGCCGTTGTGCACGTCAGCAAAGTGCAGCGTTGCGTACGCCAGCTCCGCCTCGGCTTTGACCAGGGCGCGATGCCGCTCGGCGATGAAGGCGGCCGTGCCCTCACCGTCCAGCTCATCGATGCTCGCCCTGTCGATCATGGGACCCACGCTATAGAGCGGCACCGACAGTTTGAGTGGCGTGACTCCGGTCTCTACTCAGCTTGGAGCCGGCGCGGACTCCGTGTCGTCGAGCGTCTCCGTTCCGGGCACGCGCCCGTTCCCCGAAGCCCCGTCCTCGGCGACGCCCTGGTGCGGCATCTCGGTCTCCACCTGCGGTTGCCGGCGGCGGTGTCGCAACAGCACCCAGCGGCCGCGGGCGCCGCGCTTGGAACCGCCGACCTCGGTGCCGTCGATCTCGGTGCCGGGTGTCCGCGCGGCCTCCACCGCGGCGTAGGAGATCGGCAGAACGCCCTCGCCGCGGAAGGCCTCCGGCTCGATCTCCTCCTGCGGCAGCGCCCCGACCGCGGCGAGCACGGACGGGAGCAGCACCGAGGCGAGGCTTGCGTAGCCCGCCGCGGAGGGATGGAACTGGTCGGGTCCGAAGAGCACCTTCGGGGATGCGGCGAACTCCGGGCCGAGGATCGATCCCAGCGAGACCGTGCGCCCACCGGCCTCCACGACCGCGATCGTCTGGGCGGCGGCGAGACGTCGGCTCCACGAACGAGCGACCTGCCGCAGCGGGGGAGCGACCAGCTCCAGCGTGCCGAGGTCAGGGCAGGTGCCCACGATGACCTCGACGCCGGCATCAAGCATCCGCCGTACGCCCTGTTCCAGCAGCCGCACGGACTCCGACGGCCGCACCCGGTGGGTCACGTCGTTGGTGCCGATCAGGATCACCGCGACGTCGGGTTCCATCGGGAGCGCGGCGTCGATCTGTGCCTCGAGGTCCCTGGTTTGCGCACCGACGAACGCGAAGGACCGCAGGTAGACACGCCGGTCCGCTCCCTCGACCAGACCGGAGGCGAGCTGTGCGCCGGGCGTCTCGCGGATCTTCTCGACGCCGTAGCCGGCCGCGCTCGAGTCGCCGAGCAGGGCGATCCGGAAGGCCGGACCGGAGCGGCCGTTGCCGTACCAGCCGCTGCAGTCGGGTGCCTCGCCGTCGGCATCCCCGATCGTCTTGCGCGCGAGGACCGCCTCGGTGCGCAGTACGCCGTAGAGCGAAGCGCCCAGCAGAGAAAGGCCGCCGCCGCCATAAGCAGCCGCGGCCGCAAGCTTCCTGGCAGCTGCAACCTTCCCCACGAGAACCACTTTACGGTTGACTCATAGACTGGCCGGGTGCAATACGTGAACTCGCTCCTGGACCTGGTCGGCAACACTCCACTGCTCCGGCTCTCGAAGTCGACCGACGGCGCCAAGCCGCTGGTGCTGGCGAAGGTGGAGTACATGAACCCGGGCGGATCCGTGAAGGACCGGATCGCCCTGCGCATGGTCGAGGCGGCCGAGGCCGACGGCTCCCTGAAGCCCGGCGGCACGATCGTCGAACCGACGTCGGGCAACACGGGCGTCGGGCTGGCGATGGTCGCTCAGGCCAAGGGCTACAAGTGCGTGTTCGTCTGCCCGGACAAGGTCAGCGAGGACAAGCGCAACGTGCTGAAGGCGTACGGCGCGGAGGTGGTCGTCTGTCCGACTGCCGTCGCCCCTGAGCACCCGGACTCCTACTACAACGTCTCCGACCGTCTGGTGAAGGAGATGGACGGCGCCTGGAAGCCGGACCAGTACTCGAACCCGAACAACCCGCGCTCGCACTACGAGACGACCGGCCCGGAGATCTGGGAGCAGACCGACGGCAAGATCACGCACTTCGTCTGCGGTGTCGGCACCGGCGGCACGATCAGCGGCATCGGGAAGTACCTCAAGGAGAAGAACCCCGACGTGCAGGTCATCGGCGCGGACCCGCACGGGTCGGTGTATTCCGGTGGCACCGGTCGTCCGTACCTCGTCGAGGGCGTCGGTGAGGACTTCTGGCCCGAGACCTACGACCGCGACATCGCCGACCGGATCATCGAGATCTCCGACGGCGACTCGTTCGCGATGACCCGTCGGCTCGCGCGGGAGGAGTCCCTGCTCGTCGGCGGTTCCTCCGGCATGGCAGCGGCGGCCGCGATCCGGCTCGCGCACGAGGTGGATGACCCGGACGCAGTGGTCGTCGTACTTCTTCCCGACTCCGGACGCGGCTACCTGACCAAGGTCTTCAATGACGACTGGCTCAACCAGTACGGCTTCCTGCCGGCCGGGGAGGAGCGGACCGTCGGCGAGGTGCTGCGCGGCAAGAGCGGCTCGCTGCCCGACCTGGTCCACACGCACCCGAACGAGACGATCGCGGAGGCGGTGCACATCCTCCAGGAGTACGGCGTCTCGCAGATGCCTGTCGTGCGCGCGGAGCCGCCGATCATGGCCGCGGAGGTCGCCGGATCCGTGTCCGAGCGGGTCCTGCTCGATGCGCTCTACGCCGGGAAGGCTCGGATGGCCGACCCGGTGGAGGAGCACATGAGCGACCCGCTGCCGCCGATCGGCTCGAACGAGCCTGTCTCCGAGGCGGTCGCCGCCCTGGAGAACGCGGACGCGCTGCTGGTGCAGGAGGACGGCAAACCGGTCGGTGTCGTGACACGTCAGGACCTGCTGTCGTTCATAGCCCGCGGATGACCGATGGGCCATTTCGCCTGACTACATCTGATCAATAACGCTTGGAGACATTCCGTAACGAGAGTCCCTCTGGAACTGTGCTGTGAGTCAGCACACACTTCTGGGGGATACATGAAGTCTTTACTGAACAACCGCCTTGCGGCCGTGGCCGCGGGCTCAGCGCTGCTCATCACGATCGGTGGTGTGGGTGGCGCCGTCGCCGCCAACAGCATCGGCTCCAAGGACATCCGCAATGGCTCGGTCCGCTCGGCCGACCTCCGCGATGGCGCGGTGAAGCGGGTCGACGTCGGCAAGAACGCTGTCGGCGGCTCCGAGCTCGTCGACGGCAGCGTCGGGATGAGCGAGCTGTCCGGCGGGGTCAAGGACGCGCTGGACCAGCGCGGCGGAACGGGCGGATCCGGTCCCGCGGGTCCGGCCGGCCAGGCGGGCCCTGCCGGCCCGGCGGGCGCTGACGGTGTCTCCGGCTACGAGGTGGTCAGCAAGACATCCAGCTGGGCGGTCAACGGCAACGACGAGACCGTCTTGTGCCCCGCCGGGAAAGCTGCCCTGGGCGGGGGGATCAACGTTGCCGGCGGCTCTGCGGCAAGCCCCGAGGACCTCGGTATCGACGTGTCCTACCCCTCCGGCATCACCGGCGGGGTGGCTCACAGCTGGACCGTCGCCGGTTACAACTACAGCAACGCAGCGATCAACGTGACGACCTTCGCCGTCTGCGCCTCCGTGGGCTGAGACGGAAGCTGAGGGGCGGACTGCCGCGCAGCGCCAGCCAGGTGCTGCGCGGCAGTGCAGTCTTTGCCGCTGCCTACTTCAATCGCAGCCGTGTTGGGGTTAGTGACCTGATGGGGCCAACATCGTAGTCCATTCGGGCCATCTTGGTCGGCTAGACCCGCTTTTGGAGGGTTGGTCTCTTTTGGGCGCATAAAGTTAAGACATCAACCACCCCATATTCTCGGGAGCACAAGCATGTCTT
>JAICRS010000300.1 GCA_025966335.1 Nocardioidaceae bacterium | reverse complement strand
CTGGTCCTTGACCGTCACCGTCGGCAGGTTGGCGGTCTGCGCCTCGACCTCGGCCTGGATGGCAGCCGTGTCCGCGCCGGGCTGCTTGGTCACCAGCAGGTAGTTGTCGGCCTTCTGGAAGCCGGCGGTGGCCAGGGTGTCGAGCGTCGTGGTGAACGGGTAGCCGAGCACCGGGTTGTCCGCGTGGACACCGACGATCTCGTAGCGCTTCGTGCCGGTCGGCATCTCGTAGACGACGGACTCGCCGACCTCGAGGCGGTCCTCCTCGGCCTTCTCCGCAGACACGATCACCGTGCCGTCGCGCAGGTCCGCGGACCCGGCGACCATCTCGATCTTCACGACGTCCTCGAGCGAGGCCGGGTCGACGCCCATCAGCCCCTGGTTGTCGCCCTGGTACTCCCCGACCGCGTAGCGGAGCCGGGTCACCGACTGCACGCCGGCGGTCTCCTCGATCCGGTCCGCGATCGACGGCGAGAACGGAACCCCGATCACGTTCGACACGACCAGGTCACCGAGGAAGTTCTCCTCGATCGTCTTGTCCACGCTGGCCTTGGCCGAGGATCCGACGATCGCCATCGTGGACACGAGGGCCAGGCCGATCATCAGCGCGGACGCAGTGGCCGCCGTACGTCGGGGGTTGCGCACCGAGTTCTGCCCGGCGAGCTGACCGACCGTGCCGTAGAGCCGCCGGTAGACCGCTCCGGACGCGGCGACGACCGGCTTGCCGAGGACCGGGCTGGCCGCGGCCACGCCGAGCAGCGCGAGCAGGATGCCGGCACCGACCCACCAACCGGGGGACGGCACGTCGGCGTAGAGGCCGGTGAGGACCAGGCCGGCACCGAGCACGATCTGCGCGCCGCCGAGCAGCAGCCGCCAGTGCAGCGCCGACTCCGGCATCGCGACGTCGTCGCGCAGGGCGGCGACCGGGGCGATCCGGGCCGAGCGGCGGGCCGGCAGGTAGGCCGCGGCGACGGTCACCGTGATCCCGACCGCGTAGGCGGCGAGGAAGGTGCGCGGCGCGAAGATCAGCGGCTGCCCGGACAGGTCGAGACCGAAGTTCGCGAACAGCGCGCGGATGCCCATCGCGAGCAGGACCCCGAGGCCCATGCCGAGGGTGGCACCGACCACGCCGAGCACCAGCGCCTCGAAGAGCACCGAGCGGGTCACCTGGCGGCGGGACGCACCGAGCGCCCGAAGCAGCGCGAGCTCCTTGCTGCGCTGGGCGACCAGGATCGAGAAGGTGTTCACGATCAGGAAGCTGCCGACGACCAGGGAGATCCCGGCGAAGATCAGCAGGAACGTGGTGATGAACGAGATCGCCTCGAGCAGGTCGCTGGCGGACTCGTCGGCCGCCGTGTCGCCGGTGACCGCCTCGAACCCGTCGGGCAGCGTCGCGGCGACGTTGTCGCGCAGCTCCTCCTGGGAGACGCCGTCGGCCGCGGTCACCCAGGCGTCGTGGAACCGGTTCGCGCCGTCCAGGAACAGCTCCTGGGCGGTGTCGGTGTCGAAGATCGTGAACGTGGCGCCGTTGGTGGATCCGCCGTCGCCGAAGGAGACCGCACCCACCAGGGTCGGGGTCAGCAGCGCCCGGTCCGTCGAGGTCACCAGCTTCACCTGGTCGCCGATCTCGTAGCCGGCCTTCTCGATGGTGCCCTCGTCGATCGCCACCTCGTCCGGGCCGTTCGGGATCTCGCCCTCGGTGACCCGCAGCCCCTCCACGCCGTGGCCGGCCGGGGCGTCGTTGTAGTTGAACGCGAGGCCGGGCGCGCCCTGGCCCCCGATCAGCTTGTTGTTCTCGCCGACCACGAACACCCCGAAGGAGGCGACGTTGCCGTCGGCACGGGCCGCGCCCTCGACGTCGGCCAGGTCCTCGACGAGCGAGGCCGGCATCGTCTTCGTGGTCGGTGACCCGTCCGCCGACGTACCTCCCTCGGGCCGGACCACGACGTCACCGGCGCTGGAGGCGAACAGCTCGGTGAAGCTGCGGCTCAATGTGTCGGTGAAGATGAACGTGCCGGCCACGAAGGCCACACCGAGCACGATCGCGAACGTGCTCATCACCAGCCGCACCTTGCGGCCGAGCAGACTCTTCCAGGCAGCCTTGAACATCAGTCCGCCACCACGGCGTCGAGCTGGCGGGAGTCCATCCGGGTCATGTGTTCGAGGACCTGCTCGCGGTCGGGCTGGCGGATCTCGTCGACGACCTTGCCGTCGGCGAGGAAGATCACCCGGTCGGTGTAGGCGGCGGCGACCGGGTCGTGGGTCACCATCACGATCGTCTGGCCGAACTCGTCGACCGAGCGCCGCAGCAGGCTCAGCACCTCGGCACCGGAACGCGAGTCGAGGTTGCCGGTCGGCTCGTCGGCGAACACGATCGAGGGCCGGCTGGCCAGCGCCCGGGCCACCGCCACCCGCTGCTGCTGGCCACCGGAGAGCTCGTTGGGCCGGTGCTTCAGGCGCGGGCCGAGGCCGACCGTGTCGATCACGGTGTCGTACCACTCCTGGTCCGGCTTGTTGCCGGCGATCGAGAGCGGCAGCAGGATGTTCTCCTCCGCAGTCAACGTCGGGACCAGGTTGAAGGACTGGAAGACGAAGCCGATCTGGTCGCGACGCAGCCGAGTCAGCTCCTTGTCCTTGAGCTGCGACAGGTCCGTGTCGCCGATGAACACCGACCCGCTGGTCGCCGTGTCGAGCGCCGCCGCGCAGTGCATCAGCGTAGACTTGCCCGAACCGGAGGGGCCCATGATCGCGGTGAACTCACCGCGGTACAGCTCGACGCTCACCTCGTCGAGCGCGACGACGCGGGCCTGGCCGGCGCCGTAGGTCTTGGTCAGGTTCACCACGCGCGCCGCCGGCGCAGGGCTGGTCATGGTCTGAGTCACGAGCTTTGATCCCTCTGGACGTCGTGCGAAACCCCACTGGTCTCGCGTCCCTTCAACGTAGTGAGCCGACCCCCTGTTCCGACACGGGATTTCCGCGCATCGAGCCCTGGTTCATCCCTGACCCGACCCCCACCCCATTCCCCCGAACCGTCAGGGTTTGCGTGCCGAACCGTCATGTTTTGCCGAGCCGTCAGGTTTTGCGGGTCGAGCCGTCAGGTT
>JAICRS010000214.1 GCA_025966335.1 Nocardioidaceae bacterium | reverse complement strand
GATGATCTTGCCGTTGCCGCGTACCGGGCCGTCCAGTCGCTGCAGGTTGCAGTTGACCACGAACGTGAGGTTGTCCAACTCCTCGCGGGCGGCCAGGCCGATCGCGCCGAGCGACTCCGGCTCGCCCATCTCACCGTCACCGAGGAACGCCCACACGTGCTGCTGCGAGGTGTCCTTGATGCCGCGGTTGTGCATGTACTTGTTGAACCGCGCCTGGTAGATCGAGCTCAGCGCGGTCAGACCCATCGAGACCGTCGGGAACTCCCAGAAGTCCGACATCAGCCGCGGGTGCGGGTAGGACGGGAGGCCCTTGCCGACACCGTGCTGCACCTCCTGGCGGAAGTGCGAGAGCTGCTGGTCGCTGAGCCGGCCCTCGAGGAACGCGCGGGCGTAGATGCCGGGGGAGCCGTGGCCCTGGATGTAGACCTGGTCGCCGCCACCGGGGTGGTCCTTGCCGCGGAAGAAGTGGTTGAAGCCGACCTCGTAGAGCGACGCCGCCGACTGGTAGGTGGCGATGTGTCCGCCGACCTCGAGCCCCTTGCGGTTGGCCACCGAGACCATCACCGCGGCGTTCCAGCGGATGAAGGCACGGATCCGGCGTTCGATGTGCTCGTCGCCGGGGAACCACGGCTCGCGCTCGGGCGGGATCGTGTTGATGTAGTCGGTGCTGCGCAGCCCCGGCACGCCGACCTGCTTCTCCCGGGCGCGCTCGAGCAGCTTGAGCATCACGTAACGGGCGCGGGCCTTGCCGCGTTCGTCGAGGAGGGCGTCGAGCGACTCGAGCCACTCCTGGGTCTCGTCCGGGTCGATGTCCGGCAACTGCGTGGGAAGGCCCTCGTGGATCACCGACGGCGCGGGGCGTTCATTGTTATTCGCCACGATTCCTCTGCTCTCAATTCAGATGTCCGTGTGAGGGCGGTCGGGTCGCGATCCCCTCTCTTTCATCGTGTCACGCTGGGCCCAATGGGGGAATTTACTCGTCAGTAGCAACGTGTTCGCCGAGTTGTCAGGCGCTGCGAGCGCTATAGCGCTTCCACCGCCTGACAAGTCGGTGCTCAGACCCGGTCGAGCCGGTGGTGCGGAGGCGAGGGGAGTACGACGGTGATGGGGTCCCCCGTGCGCACCAGCCCGCTTCGTCGTACGACGGCCATCACGCCTGCCCTGCGGACGGTCCGCCCCTGTTCGTCGACCCCCACCATGTGCTCGAGGAGGCCGGAGGAGAAGGCATCGATCTGCCAGCACGGGTTGCGCAGACCGGTGACCCGGACCTGCGCGGTGTCACCGAGCAGGAGCACCGTGTCGCGGGGAAGTGCGAGCAGGTCGACGCCGGTGGTGGTGATGTTCTCGCCCATGTCCCCGGGACGCAACGGGTGACCCAGCGCAGCGACCTCGTCGAACAGCTCGGTGTGCAGCAGGTGGACCTGGCGCAGGTTGGGCTGGTCGGGGTTCCGGCGTACCCGCGACCGGTGCTTGACCGTCGCCCCGCAGTGCGCGTCCCCCTCCACGCCGAGACCCTCGAGCAGCCGCACCGAGGGCTGCGGCGACTTGGAGAACTCGTGGACCGCGCTGCTGTTCACCGACGTGACGCGGCCGACCGCGACACCGTGTGCCCGGTTCGGGTGATGTGCACCGCTCATGGCAGTAGCCTGTCAGCACGTTGCGGGGTTGCGCCGGAGGGTTGTCATCCGGTGGACTACCCGACAGGAGCTCGGGCACGACCGGTGTGCGGGCCAGAAATACTTTGGAGGAGTCTGTTGAGCGCGACCGCGGGTGGCCCTGAAGGCACCGCCACCCAGACCCTTGGTGGTCGGCTGGGCTTCAAACCGGGAATGGTCATCCAGGAGCTCGGATGGGACGAGGACGTCGACGACGAGCTCCGGGTCCAGATCGAGGACACCATCGACGCCGACATGGTCGACGGGGACTACGGCAACGTGGTCGACTCCGTGCTCCTGTGGTGGCGTGACGAGGACGGCGACCTCGTGGATGCGCTCGTGGACTCGTTGACCGACCTGGTCGGGGGAGGCGTGATCTGGCTGCTCACCCCGAAGGTGGGCCGGCCCAACTCGGTGGACCCCGCCGACGTGGCCGAGGCGGCCCCGATCGCGGGACTTGCCACCACGACGACCGCCGCGGTCAGCAAGGACTGGACCGCAACCCGGCTGGTGGCGCCCAAGACCCCGCACTGACGCCGCGGATCCGGCTCGCCCGGCCCGGTGTGAGCCGCGCCGCAGCGGTTTGTGTAACTGCTGGTTACAGTTGTCCGACTTGACCCCCTCGAGAAGGACACCGCGATGTTGGCAAAGGCTGCCGGCCTGCTGGCGAACGAGCTGACCGCGCTGAGAGTGCTCGCCTCGGCCGGGATCATCTATCCCTACTCACCGCGGGTGCTGTACCGGATCGCGAGAACACTGCACGAGTGGGGCCGCGGGCCGGCGGGCGGTTTCACCACGCTGGCCCAGCGCCATCCTGACCAGGTCGGCGTGATCGATGAGCGGGGCGAGCTGACCTTCGGCGAGCTGCACCGGCGCAGCAACGCCCTGGCGCACTCGCTGCGTGACCTCGGGATCCGCGAGGGCGGCTCGGTCGCGATCCTGTGCCGCAACCACCGTGGCTTCATCGAGGCCAGCATCGCCGCCGCCAAGCTCGGCGCGGACCTTCTCTACCTCAACACCGCGTTCGCGGCGCCCCAGCTCGGTGAGGTGTTCGCGCGGGAGAAGCCGGCCGCGATCATCTATGACCAGGAGTTCACCGACCTCATCGAGCGGTCCGGGTCCCGGGCGACGCGGGTGCTGGCCTGGGTCGACTCCGAACCGGGCGACCTGCCCACCCTCGAGCAGCTGATCGGCGCCGGCTCCAGCGACGACCTGGTCCCACCGGGCCACAGGTCGCGGTCGGTGATCCTCACCTCCGGCACCACCGGCACCCCGAAGGGCGCACCGCGCAGCGAGGGGTCCTTCGACGCCGGCGTCGCCCTCCTGTCGCGGCTGCCGCTCAAGCGTGGGTGGCGCACCCACATCGCCGCACCGCTGTTCCACACCTGGGGCTGGGCGCACCTCAACCTGGCGATGCTGATGGGCTCCACGATGGTGCTCCGCCGCAGGTTCGACCCCGAGGACTGCCTGCGCGCCGTCACCGAGCACCGGTGCGACTCCATGGCGGTCATCCCGGTGATGCTGCTACGGATCATGCACCTTCCCCACGACACCCTCGCGTCGTACGACCTCTCCCACGTCAAGGTTGTCGCCGCCTCCGGCTCCGCGCTGCCCGGCGACCTCGGCAGCGACTGGATGGACCGGTTCGGCGACCATCTGTTCAACATCTACGGCTCCACCGAGGTGGCCTGGGTGACGATCGCGCAGCCGGCCGACCTCCGCGCCGCGCCGGGCACCGCCGGGAGGCCGCCGCACGCGACCGTGGTCAGGCTGTACGACGAGCAGGGGACCCCGGTCCGCGAGGGGGAGCCCGGGCGGATCTTCGTGGGCAACTCGATGCTCTTCGAGGGCTATACCGGGGGTGGCTCCAAGGACATGGTCGAGGGGCTGATGTCGACCGGTGACGTGGGTCGGTTCGACGCGGACGGACTGCTGTTCGTCGAGGGCCGGGACGACGAGATGATCGTCTCCGGCGGGGAGAATGTCTTCCCCCAGGAGGTCGAGGACTGCCTGTCCCGGCATGACGCGGTGGTGGAGGCGGCGGCGCTCGGCGTCGACGATGCGGAGTTCGGCAAGCGGCTCCGCGCGTTCGTCGTACTCGCTCCATCCACGGAGGTCAGCGAGGACGACCTCAAGGACTGGGTGAAGCAGAACCTGGCAAGGTACAAGGTGCCGCGGGAGATCGTCGTCCTCGACGAGCTGCCGCGCAACGCCACCGGCAAGATCCTCAAACGCGAGCTCAGCGAGGAGACGTCATGACCCTGGAGGTGGGCCAGAGGGCTCCTGACTTCGAGCTCCGGGACCAGCACGGACAGACCGTGGCTCTGTCGAAGTTCCGTGGCGCGAAGGCGGTCGTGCTGATGTTCTACCCGTTCGCGTTCAGCCGGGTGTGCACCGGTGAGCTCAGCGAGGTCCGCGACAACCTGGACCGCTTCCAGTCCGACGACGTGCAGCTGCTCGCAATCTCCTGCGACCCGATGTTCACGTTGCGTGCGTTCGCGGACCAGGACCGGCTGACGTTCCCGCTGCTGTCCGACTTCTGGCCGCACGGAGCGGTCTCCGCCTCCTACGGGGTGTTCGACCCCGAGCGCGGCTGCTCGGCCCGCTCGACGTTCATCGTCGACCAGCAGGGCGTGCTCCGGTGGAGCGTGCACAACGCGATGCCGGATGCTCGTGACCTGGCGGAGTACGAGCGGGTGCTGGCCGCGATTTCCGGCTGATCCGTGAGGCCGGGGGACGGGCCGGGTGATTTCGGGTGACCTGGGCCATATTTTTTCCGGTTTGCCTGACAGCACCGTCCGGGACTTGTTGAATAGTCATTGCTACGACCGCTGGTGACCCGAGACGCCGGCGGTCGTACGCGTTTCCGGATGTTTTTGTCGCCGCTGACCGGCTGAGGTTAGGCTGTGCGTCGCTTCGGGGCGTATAGCTCAGCGGTAGAGCACCTCCCTTACAAGGAGGTGGTCGCAGGTTCGATCCCTGCTGCGCCCACCGAGACAGAGCCGCCCGTGACCAGTCCGCCAGCGGAAGGCGCGGATACCGGTTGGACTCATACCGGGGTCTGAATGAGACTCGCCGTCATGGACCTTGCCGCGGTGGCTGAAACTTGGGATGCGGACGGTTTCGTCGTGCTACCCGAGTATCTGCCAGCAGGTGACGTGCACGCAGCCATGCGCGACCTGCCGCTTCTCTTCCCCACGGGTGACGACTTCCACGACGCTGTGGACCCAGCGCGCAACGCGCGGTTCGCGGATGACGAGTTCAACGGCATCGACAGTTTCCCCTTCGCCGGCGGCGCTTTGAACCGTCTCGTGGTCTGTGACGCCCTCATTGAGCTAGCGACGACGTTGCTTCGGGACCGTGACGTGAGGCTGTATTCGGCTGAGGTTTGGGCGAAGTACGAAGGCGCGGCCGACTATGAGCAGGACCTTCACCGCGACTACCTCAACCACACCATCCTGGTGCCCTCACGAGAACCACAATTCCAACAAGTCGAGTTCTTCGTGTTCTTGTCCGATGTGACAGCTGAACTAGGCGCACCAAGGCTGGTGGCAAGGTCGAACGAGACCGACGCGCTGCCGGCGAAGCCGAACTTCTTCCCACGAACCGACTCCCTGGACAGCGGAGGCGGATTCGTGG
>JAICRS010000350.1 GCA_025966335.1 Nocardioidaceae bacterium | reverse complement strand
GGAATAGATAGAGCTAGCGAACGAAAGGAGGCGACACGACATGCACTGCCCGTACTGCCGCAACACCGACACCCGGGTCCTCGACAGCCGTGTCGCCGACGACGGCACAGCGATCCGCAGGCGGCGCACCTGCCCGTCCTGCGAGAAGCGGTTCAGCACCGTCGAGCAGATGCAGCTCGTGGTCCTGAAGCGGTCCGGCGCGACCGAGCCGTTCACCCGCGAGAAGGCGATCTCCGGCGTGCGCAAGGCATGCAAGGGCCGGCCGGTCTCCGACGACGACCTGGCCTGCCTGGGCCAGACGGTCGAGGACGCGTTGCGCAGTGAGGGCTGGGCCGAGGTGCCCGCCAACGAGGTGGGCCTGGCGATCCTGGGTCCGCTGCGCGAGCTCGACGAGGTGGCCTACCTCCGCTTCGCGAGTGTCTACCGCGCATTCGAGTCCGCCGATGACTTCGAGGCCGAGATCGCCGTGCTCCGCGCAGAGCGAGCGGCCGCGTCCGTCGTACCGGCACAACCTCAGCCGACAGGCTGACCACAGACTGCCCGGCGCATCGTGGGGAAGCGGTGCGTCGGGCAAACCAACATATGAAGACGCACGACAGACAATGAAGTCACCAGGGGAAAGAGGAAGAAGCATGACGGAGACGGTGAGCGGGTCCGCTCGGGCATCCCGCAAGGGCCCCGGCAAGGGCCTGAAGATCAACCGCGTGTTCAGCACCGAGGGCGTCCACCCCTACGACGAGATCACGTGGGAGCGTCGCGACGTCGTCCAGCAGAACTGGAAGACCGGCGAGACCGTCTTCGAGCAGCGCGGCGTGGAGTTCCCCGACTTCTGGTCGGTCAACGCCTCCACCATCGTCACCACCAAGTACTTCCGCGGCGCGGTCGGCACCGACGTGCGTGAGTGGAGCCTCAAGCAGCTCGTCGACCGGGTCGTGAAGACCTACCGCAAGGGCGGCGAGGACAACGGCTACTTCGCGACCCCGGCGGACGCGGAGCTGTTCGAGCACGAGCTGACCTGGCTCTTGGTGCACCAGTACTTCTCCTTCAACTCCCCGGTCTGGTTCAACGTCGGCACCCAGTCGCCGCAGCAGGTCTCCGCCTGCTTCATCCTCTCCGTCGACGACTCGATGGACTCGATCCTGAACTGGTACAAGGAAGAGGGCTTCATCTTCAAGGGCGGCTCCGGCGCCGGCCTCAACCTGTCCCGGATCCGCTCGTCGAAGGAGCTGCTCTCCAGCGGCGGTACGGCGTCCGGCCCGGTCTCGTTCATGCGCGGCGCCGATGCGTCCGCGGGCACGATCAAGTCCGGGGGAGCGACCCGTCGCGCGGCCAAGATGGTCGTGCTCGACGTGGACCACCCCGACATCGAGGAGTTCGTCGAGACCAAGGCGCGCGAGGAGGACAAGATCCGCGCGCTGCGTGACGCCGGCTTCGACATGGACCTCGGCGGCAAGGACATCACCTCGGTCCAGTACCAGAACGCCAACAACTCCGTCCGCGTCACCGACGAGTTCATGCGCGCCGTCGAGGACGGCACCAAGTTCGGTCTCCGCGCCCGCTCCACCGGCGAGGTGATCGAGGAGATCGACGCCCGCGAGCTGTGGCGCAAGATCGCCCAGGCCGCGTGGGAGTGCGCGGACCCGGGTCTGCAGTACGACGACACCATCAACGACTGGCACACGAACCCGGAGACCGGTCGGATCACGGCCTCCAACCCGTGCTCGGAGTACATGTCGCTCGACAACTCCTCGTGCAACCTGGCGTCGCTGAACCTGCTGAAGTTCCTCAAGGACGACGACACCTTCGACGCGGGGCTGTTCGCGAAGGCCGTCGAGCTGATCATCACCGCGATGGACATCTCGATCTGCTTCGCGGACTTCCCGACCGAGTCGATCGGTGACACCACCCGCGACTACCGCCAGCTCGGCATCGGCTACGCCAACCTCGGCGCGCTGCTGATGGCGATGG
>JAICRS010000139.1 GCA_025966335.1 Nocardioidaceae bacterium | reverse complement strand
GGCTCGTCTTCGTGCTGCAGTACACCGGTCGTACTCGGTGGGTGACCCGGCGGCTCCTCCTGCTGCTCGCGATCGAGCCGGTCGTGGTCTGGATACTGCTGGCCATCCCGGCGACCCATGACCTCCTGAGGTTCTATCCCGCCTCGGCAACCGGCGACGAGATCCCGGTCGTCGGCACCGGTCCGCTGTTCTGGGTCCACCTCGCGTACAGCAACGTGCTGGTGCTCGGCGGCACCGGCCTGTTCGTGCTGAGCATGGCGAGACTTGCCCGGGTCTACCGGGTGAGTGCGGCTGTGCTGGTGTCGGCGGCGCTGCTCCCGTGGGTGGCGAACCTGCTGCACAACTTCGGGGTCGGACCGTTCGCGGAGATGGACCTGACACCTTTCGCGTTCATCGTCACCGGCGGAGTGCTGGTGTGGGGTCTGTACCGCGAGCGGCTGATCAACCTTTCCTCGGTGGCATGGGGGTTCGTCGTCCAGACGATGCCCGACGCGGTGATCCTGCTCGACGCGTTCGGGCGGGTGGTCGACGTCAACTCGGCGACCGCCAGACTGCTCAGTCTGCGCCGGACCGACCTCGTCGGCCGTGAGCTGGGCGGCGTGCTCCGGGGACAGCTGGAGCTGGTCGCTCGTGAGGACGGCGACGCCACGGAGACCGAGACCGAGCTGACCTTGCAGGTGGACGGGCACCTCCGCCACTTCGACGTGCGACAACAGCTGCTCGCAGATCCGGCCGGCCCCTCAGGAGAGCTCGTCGTACTCCGGGACATCACCGCACGCAAGGACGACGAGGCGCGGTTGCGTCACCTGCTCGCCGAGCGGACCCGGATCGCTAACGCGCTGCAGGCGAGCCTGCTCCCGGCTCAGCTGCCGACCATCCCGGACTGCGAGCTCGCCGCGCTCTACGAGCCGGCCGGTGACGGACACGAGATCGGCGGGGACTTCTACGACGTGTTTCCCCTCGGCCCCGATCAGTGGGGGATCGCCCTCGGCGATGTCAGTGGGAAGGGTGCGGAGGCTGCCGCCGTGACCGGTCTGATCCGCTACACGCTGCGCACCCTGGCGATGGACGCCACCGACCCGACCCAGGTGTTGACCCGGCTCAACGAGGTGCTGCTGCGTGACGGCACCGACGAGAGCTTCTGCACGTTGATCTATGCCATCGCGATGGTCGACGGGTGCGGGCTGCAGCTGCGGATGTGCCTCGGTGGGCATCACCCCGCCTTGCTGGGCCGCGCGGACGGCTCCGTCGAACCGGTCGGGACGTTGGGCACCGCGCTCGGGTTGATCCCCGACCCGGAGCTGCACGAGACCAAGATCGACCTCCAGCGCGGCGACCTCCTGTGCCTGTTCACCGACGGGCTCGTTGAAGCACGACGCGGCGCCGACCTGTTCGGTTCGGATCGTGCCGCGACGGAGCTTGGCGCGCAGCACGGAGCCGCCGCCCAGGCGATCGTGAACCGGCTGTCCCGAGCGGCCCGCGACTTCCAGCGCGGTCAGCTCACCGATGACCTCGCTGTGCTGGCGCTCTCGGTGCGGTGCTCCGCACCCGATCGACGCCCGGCACCCGACCGAGCGGTGCCCGTCGACGTCAGCTGACTCGGGACTGGTACCCCGGCCGGCGGTGCGTCGACGTCATCAAGGAGTCGAGTGTCCGGCACACCGGGCACTGGGTGAGTCCCACGGTTCCCGTTGCCCTGGCCTCGAGCGGAATCCGTGCTCCCCATGGGCACGTCGAGTGGCGGTGATAAAGGCGCGACTCGGATTCGGTGGAGAAGTATGCGTCGACCACGGTTGCCCCCCGGCTGTTGCGACGTCAGTTCCGGCATTCTTGCACCGGAATCGTCGGGTCCCGCCTTTAATGCTGAGAATCATCGGCTGGCAACAATGTCCTCCCAGGTCAGGCGTCAGGGGGTCGAGGTGTTGCTGGCCAGGACGTACGGCCGGTCGCGCCAAGCGGCATGTCGCGAGGGGTCGAGCTCCACGTCGAGCTCCTCGTCCGCGTCGGCGACGGTGAAGTCGGCGTTGACCTTGCCGCTGACACTGATCAGCTCTCCAGCGGCCAGTTCGGTGACGTCGTCGCCGCTGACCACGAGCAGAGGGGCCACCCGGGCGCCGGCAGGGTTGGTGAGGGTGAACGAATGGTCGGACAGCACCCGCCCCACCTTGCCGGACACAGTCACGTCGTCGCCGTCGTACGACCCGACCTGGGAGGCGAACTCCTCGACGTACCAACCGCTGTAGCCGACGCCGTCGCTGAGCGGGTCGTTGTTCTGCGCTGCCGCTACGGGCGGTTCGGGTGAGTCCGCAGAGCCACACCCGGCGAGCGCGAGCAGCGAGCAGGCGACAGCAGCCGCCGCCGTGGAACGGACAGTGACGTGGTCGAGACTCATCGCTTCCTTCTTTGGGCGTTGGGTGCGAGTCGCCACACTAGGCATCCGGTACGTCGAACCCGAGCGACTGTGGCCGGCACGGGCCCACTGTGATGTGGATGGCGGCGAGTCTCCACACAACTGCAACGATCGCAACGCGGAGGACACGAAGGACGTGATGGCGCTGCTGCCGCTGCGCTGTCCGGCGGGGGCCGGATATGGTCCGAGGTGGGTCGGTCTCGCGCCAGATTTCGTCCACAGACGGGACTGCGGTGGCTTCATACCCAGATCGAAATTTTGTTCGGAAATTGTCGCGGTTCGTCGTAGATTTCGGGGTATGGACAGCGAGCAGACGGCTAACGCAACGGCGACCGGGGCGACGACCGGGACGACCGGGGTGCATCCGATTTTGGGGTGTGCGGTCGAGGTCGCGGCGGCGTTGGGCCGGGTCGCGGAGGTCGCGCCGATCTTCATGTCGCCCGCCGACAAGAAGGCCGCGCTGATCGCGCTGGGCCGGCACGAGGCCCGGCTGGCCGAGCTGCGGCTGCGGGTGCTGGCCGCGGCCGAGACCGACAAGATCGGGGAGGCGACCGGAGCATCCTCGACCGCGGCCTACGTCGCGTCTGCGACGCGGCAGACGCGGGAGTCGGCCGCCGCGGATGTCCGGTTCGCGGCCAGCCTGGACACGGAGTTCGACGCGACCCGGCGGGCGCTCGCCGCGGGCGTGGTCAATGTGGCGCAAGCGAAGGTGATCGTGGCCGCGATCGGCCAGATCACCGACCGGGTCGGCC
The DNA here is from genome assembly GCA_025966335.1 of Nocardioidaceae bacterium. Lineage (GTDB taxonomy): Bacteria > Actinomycetota > Actinomycetes > Propionibacteriales > Nocardioidaceae > Nocardioides_C. The sequence goes on along the minus strand of JAICRS010000139.1, from coordinate 4,669 downwards.
CGGCGGACCGGCGGCGCGCGGAGGCGCACCTGATCGAGCAGGCCCAGGGCTTCGATGCCACCGAGCTGCGCCGGCTCGGGAAACGCCTGTTCGAGGTGCTCGACCCCGACGCGGCCGACGAGCAGGAGGGCAAGGACCTCGAACGCGAAGAACGCCGGGCGCGTCGGCAGGCGATGCTCTCGATGCGCTCCAACGGCGACGGCACCCACAGCGGCGTGTTCAAGCTGCCCGACCTGCACGCCGCGATCTTGAAGAAGGCCCTGCAGGGGTTGACCGCGCCGCGCCGGCTCGGCGCCGGCCGGTTCGACGCCGACGGCAAGAAGCTCCCGTACCGGAGCCTGCTCGGGCACGGGTTCATGGAGCTGCTGGAGAAGCTGCCCACCGACACGCTGCCGACCGCGGGTGGGACCAACGCGAGCATCGTGGTCACGATGGACCTGGCCGCCCTGCTGTCCGGGATCGGCGCGGCCACGCTGGACGACGGCACCCGGATCTCCGCGGCCGAGGCGCGGCGGCTGGCGTGTGAGGCGCGGATCATCCCGATGGTCCTCGGTGGCGACTCCCAGCCGCTCGACGTGGGGTTGGGGCGGCGGCTGTTCAGCAGCTACCAGCGGGTCGCGCTGGCCCAGCGTGACGGCGGCTGCACCGCCGAGGACTGCGACCGGCCACCGGGCTGGTGCGAGGCCCACCACGACCTCCCCTGGTCCGAAGGTGGCCCGACCGACCTGGCCAACGGCCGGCTCTACTGCGAACACCACCATGGCCTGGCCCACGACGACGCCTACATCAAGACCCGGCTGCCCAACGGCGCCGTCCGCTTCCGCCGACGCCAATAGGCCGAGCTCAGACTCTGGAGAGCAACGCCATCGCGTCGTGCGGGGCGTAGCCCTTGACGTCGTTGTCGAAGTACACGAACACGTCCTGGCCGGCGTCCGACCAGGCGCGGATCTTTCCTGCCCACCTGTCCAGGGACTCGGGCCCGTAGCCGCTGGTGTAGAGCTCTACGTCACCGTGCAGCCGGACGTACATGAAGTCACTGGTCATCTGCTCGACCAGCGGCCACCGTCCGGCCGTGTCCGCAACGACGAAGGCGATGTCGTGCTCGCGGAGAAGGTCGACGGTCTCCGGCGTGGAGAAGCTGTGGTGTCGGACCTCGAGCGCATGCCGGATCGGCTGGTCCACCTCGGCCACGGTCAGTGCGCGGTCGTCGGGGACCTTCGCATCGTGCTCCTTGGCGAGTGCCGCCGCATCCAGCGTGGTGCGGGGGAGCAGGTCGAAGAAGGCACCCAGCCGTGCCGGGTCGAAGCCGAGGTTCGGTGGCAGCTGCCAGAGAATCGGGCCGAGCTTGGGACCGAGCGCAAGCACGCCGGACGCGAAGAAGTTCGCCAGCGCCGTCTCGACGCCGGCGAGCTTCTTCAGGTGGGTGATGAACCGGCCACCCTTGACCGCGAACACGAAGTCGTCCGGTGTCTGCTCGCGCCAGGCCGCATAGCTGGTCGGTCGCTGCAGCGAGTAGAACGAGCCGTTGATCTCGATCGAGGTCAACCGTTCAGAGGCGTAGGCCAGCTCCTTCTTCTGCACCAGCCCGCGCGGGTAGAAGTCACCCCGCCAACCGGCGTAGGTCCACCCCGAGATCCCGACCCGAACACGCGCCACCCGGCACAGGCTAGCCTCCCCGGCAGATGCGCCGAATCGGCCAGGTCAGCGGGCGCGGCGGACCCGCACCTCCACGGTGACACCGCCGTCGACCACCGCAGCGGCCGGCTTGCGGACCGACTGCTTGATCAGCGAGCCGTTCCGGCGGAACAGGTTGAGGTTGGCCAGCACGTCATCGTTGCGTGGGGCCCTTTCCAGCCGGCGCAGCAGCTTGTCGAAGTCGGTGGCCGTGGGCGCCGGCCCCTCCTCGAACCCGCCCTCCCCGAAGAACGAGTTGCCGCCGAGGATCTCGAGGAACCCGAACTTGCGCGCGGCGTTGCGGGGCACGCGGAGATCGAGCCGGAGCTTCTGGTTGGCCAGCTGGGCCGAGGTCAGCGTGACGCGGAACCGCTGGATGCTCCCCGCGCGCAGCGTCAGGACCCGGTCGGTCCGCAGTGGCCGCCACCTGCCGCCGGCCCGGATCTGCACCTTGGCGAGCGTGAAGGCGGTGAAGTCCCTGCTCATCAGGGACCGCTCGTCGATCGTGGTGAACCGGATCTCCTCTACGCCGTTGTTCTGGAGCTGCCAGAGCTGGTCGAACAGGTCGAACGTCGGCGCGAAGGAGGCGTCGAAGCGGTCGGCGTAGCGGTCGCTGCGGCTGTAGGAGAACGGTGACCCGTCGGCCCTGGTGCCGGAGACCGTCCAGGACACCTCTGAGGAACCACCGGTGATCCCGTCGAAGACCCGGTCCTGGTTGGCGAGCAGGTGGAACGCCGCGATGTCGGGCACGGCAGCCGGGACGCTGATGTGTGTCTCGCCGTGCCGCGACTTGCCGCCGACGACCGCGACCTGTGACACCACATCGGTCGTGTCCGGGACGGCTGCCTGCCCGGTCGTCCCGAGCAGACCGGCCAGGCGGTCCTGCTCGATGCCGCCGACGGGGGCACCGGGGTTGGCGACCTTGAACGGGGCGCCGAGCGACTCCTCCTGGATGAACACCGCGTCGGCGGGGTGCATGGTCAGCGTGCTCGGGCCGGTGAAGCTCATCGGGTGCCCGAACGCGAGCACCTCGTCGCCACAGACCGCGGTGACCGTCCCGACGGCCATCGCGGAGAGGTCCCCGTAGGACAGCGATGCGGCGAGGTTCCCGCCGGCCACGATGCCGGCCGCGGTCGCGTCGGTCGTGGGCGCATCGGCGGAGGCCGCACCGGCGCGGAAGACCTTGACGTCGTCGAGGTCGAGCGCCTTCGCGGCCCGGTTCAGCCGGTCCTTGCCGACCATCCCGGAGATGCCGAGCGGCAACGGCAACCTGCTCATCCCGCCCTCGACCTCGGCCGGTCGGGCCGCACCCGAGGAGACCAGCCTGCGTTCGATGGTGCGCGGGATGTCCACGTCGTCGGCCTGCCCGGCAGCCCGCAGGGTGCTGCGCGCCTGGTCGTCGGTGGCGGCAACGGACAGCAGCTCCTGCATGTCGGCGGCCGGGGTGACTCCGGCGACCGGTGACGCGCCGAACGCCAGGCCGTAGGCGACCGCGCCGATCAGCCGGCCGTCCGCCGCGTACACCGGGGAGCCGGACATGCCGGCCCAGATCCCGCCGACCCGGTCGATCTCCGCGGAGCTCAGCCGCACCATGATCATGTCCAGGTCGAGGGCGATCCCGTCGTCGATCACGCCGATCACCTGACCGGTGAACGCTTCGGGTGTCGTGCCCTGGCTCACCGTGAGGCCGTGCACGGCCTGGCCGCGGGCAAGCTGCCCGACCGGGTAGGCCGTCGGGCACGACTGGTCCGGCGCCGAGCTGGCCGGTGCGACCGCACCGAGACCGGCGACGGTGAGAGCGGTGATCGCGACGGCAGTGCCGGCCGCTCGCATCCGATAACGAAAAAGTCCGCTCCGGAGGAGCGGACTGGCGCCGACTGCGGTCATGGCGTGTTCCTGTCTCTGAAACGCTGCACACCCCCGTGCGACAGCGATGATGGACGAAGCATGACCTATGGACAGGGTTCGCGGAATAGTCCGCGCGCACCGATTTGCGTGTCGATTCCGCAACACCCGCCGAGGGAGCGGCGCGGTCCGCGCGGGCCTGTCCGGAAATGCGTCGACTGTGACAGCCGGAGAAGCCCCCCGGACGACGATCGGGTTGCCGGACCGTGTGATCCGACAACCCGAACGCCTGTGCGCGGTAGTGGTCCGAGAGGCTTACCCGAGGCCCGCCGCGATCTCGGTCAGCGGCACCGACTCGTCACGCAGCCGCGCCGGATCCACCGAGGAGCCGACGATGGTCCGGATCGAGTCGATCGCGTCCCAGTCGTTGGCGTGCATCCCGGCGAGCACCTTCCCGTCCCGGATCCAGAACGCCGCGAACACCCGGTCCCCGGAGGTGTCACCCCGCACGACGACCTCGTCGTACCCGTCCGGGCCGACGTGTCCGACGTACTCCATGCCGAGGTCGTACTGGTCGGTGAAGAAGTACGGCATCCGGTCGTAGGCGACCTTCTGGCCGAGCATGTTGCGTGCGGCCACGCTGCCCTGCTCGATCGCGTTGTCCCAGTGCTCGACGCGCACGGACCTGCCGAGCAGTGGATGCTGCGCGTTGGCCACGTCGCCGGCGGCGAACACATCGGGGTCGGACGTGCGCAGGTGCTCGTCGACGACGATGCCGTTGTCGGTCTTCAGGCCGGCGTCCTCGGCGAGGCCGACGTTGGGCGTGATGCCGACCCCGATCACCACCAGGTCGGCGTCGATGAGGGATCCGTCGCCCAGATGTACGACGGCGCGGTCATCGACCTTCTCCAGACCGGCTACCTTGGCGCCGAGCCGGAGGTCCACGCCGTGGGCGCGGTGCAGGTCGGCGAACGCCTCGGCGACCTCGGGTCCGAGCACGCGGAGCAGGGGAAGATCGAGTGTCTCGATGACGGTGACGTCGGTGCCGGCGGCCCGGGCCGCGGAAGCCACCTCGAGCCCGATCCAGCCGCCGCCGATGATCGCGATCCGGCCCTGGGGGTCGAACGACGACCGGATCCGCTCGCTGTCC
>JAICRS010000113.1 GCA_025966335.1 Nocardioidaceae bacterium | reverse complement strand
GCCGTCCGGCCGGCGCCGTACGATGTCGCCGCTGCGGAACCAGCCGTCGGCGGTGAACGACCGGGCGTTCTGCTCCTCGGCCCGGAAGTAGCCGCGCGGGGTGTACGGCCCGCGGGTCAGGAGCGAACCGGGTTCCCCGTCGGGGACCGGGTTGTCGCCGACGTCCACGACCAGCACCTCGTCGTCGGGACACATCGGGCGGCCCTGGGTGCGGCAGACCACGTCGTCGGGGTCGTCCAGCCGTGTGTAGTTGAGCAGCCCCTCGGCCATCCCGAAGACCTGCTGCAGCTGGGCACCGAGCACCGGGCGCACCTGCACCGCGAGCTCGTCGGCCAGTCGGGCGCCGCCGACCTGGAGCAGCCGCAGAGTCCCGAGGTCGTGCTCGCCGGGGTGCAGCTGCCGGTGGTCCATCCACCGCTGCGCGACCGCGGGAACCACCGCGGTGGCGGTGACGCCCTCGACCTCGATCGTGCGGAAGGCTTGTCCCGGCTCCGGGGAGGGCAACATGACCACCCGGCCGCCGGCGAGGAAGGTGCCGAGGATGCCCGGGCAGGCGAGCGGGAAGTTGTGGCCGGCGGGAAGCGAGACCAGGTAGACGGTGTGCTCGTCGAAGCCGCAGATCTCCGCGCTGCGCCGGGCGTTGTAGTCGTAGTCGTCGTGCGTGCGCGCGATCAGCTTCGGCAGGCCGGTGGTGCCACCGGAGAGCAGGAAGACCGCGACGTCCCGCCCGGTCGGGGTCTCGGCGTCCCACCGCTTCCGCACAGCATCGGGCTCGGTCGTGGCCGCGCACAGGTCCCGCAGCGAGACGCTGGACCGGTCGACGTCCTCCCCGGCGACCAGCACCTGCTGAAGACGCGGAGCGCTCGCGGCCAGCTCCCGCGCCATCTGCTGGTGGTCGAAGCCACGCAGCGTGCCGGGCACCGCGATGGCCGACGCCTCCGCGTGCGCGACCAGATGGCTCAGCTCGTTCTCCCGGTGCGCGGGCAGGGCCATCACCGGGACCACCCCGGCACGGAGGCAGGCGAGCGTGAGGACCACGAACTCCCAGTCGTTGGGCAGCTGGCTCACCAGCCGATGGCCCGTGGTCACGCCGAGGTCGTGCAACCGGGTGGCGGCGGCGTCGGCACGTGAGGTCAGGTCGGCGTACGTCATCCGCACCTCGCCGTCGACCAGCGCGACGGCGTCCGGGCGACGGTCGGCGACGGCCCAGATGTGCTCGCCCAGCGACTTCTCTCGCCAGTAGCCCTTGGCGACGTAGCTCCGCGCGACGGCCTCCGGCCACGGGACGGTGCCTCCGGTGATCGGCGTGGGCATGTCGGTCCCTCCGGTTCCGGTCACCACTGCCCGCCCACCAGGTCGGTCCGCCCGGACAGGATCAGGGTGGTGGCGCGGTCGACGTCGGCGTCGGGCTCGACGAGGAGCGTGGGTACGCCGTGCCGGATCCTCATCTCCTCGGCAACGAGCACGCGGGTGAACGAGCTGCCGCCGTGCACCGCGACGAAGGACGGTCCCTCCCGGAGTCCGCTGACTGCGGCGTCCAGGACCGGCAGCAGCCCGCTCTCGTCGTCCGGGGCGGCGACCCGCAGGCCCCAGCCGTCGGTGGCCTGCTCGGGTGCGCTGTCGGCGAGCGGGAAGGCACCGGCCCGGTCCGCGGCGCGGAGGTCGCGGGCGGTCGTCACCTGGCCGTCGACGGCCATCAGCCGGCCGGACGTCTCCCGCGCCCCGAGTGTGCACGGCGTGACGACCGGCTCGGCTCCGTGGGCGTTCCTCCAGGCCCGGTGGGCGGCGTCGACGAAGTCGCTGTCCCGTCGGCGCAGCTTCTGGTCCCCGATGCTGCGGGTGAGGAAGTGGTAGCCGAACTGCCAGGGCTCGAAGGCGTCGTGGTAGCGGCCGAAGTTCTCCCACCACGAAAGGCTGGGCCGCGCCGAGTCCTGGATCTTCTCGACGGAGGGGCGGGCCGCCGACTCGTACTCCTGCAGGGCACGGGGCAGGTCCCCGCGGTGCCGGTCCAGCGCCGACGCCAGCGCGATCGCATCCTCCATCGCCATCTTCGTCCCCGACCCGACGGAGAAGTGGGCGGTGTGGGCGGCGTCGCCGAGCAGGACCACGTTCCCGTGCGACCAGTGCCCGGTGCGCCGGGTGCGGAAGTTCGCCCACCGGGAGTTGTTCGTCAGCAGCGCGTGGCCGTCGATCTGGGCGGCGAACAGCTTCTCCAGGTACTCCCGGCTCTTCTCGTCGCTCGGCCCCGGCGGCTGGCTCGCGTTGAACTCGTCGAGGCCGGCGGCCCGCCAGGCCTGCTCGTCGGTCTCCACGATGAAGGTGCCGAGCCCGTCCCCGATCGGGTAGCCGTGGACGGCGAAGACGCCGTCCGCGCTGCGCTCGTGGATGAAGGTCAGCCCGTCGAAGTCGTACGTCGTCCCGAACCAGATGAACTTGGCGGTCGCCACCTCGAACGACGGCAGGAGCTCGTCGGCCAGGTGCTCCCTCGTCCTGGAGCCGGCGCCGTCGGAGGCGACGACGAGGTCGTACTGCTCCGGGTCCAGCGCGGCAGGGTCGATCTCCGTCTCGTACTCCAGCCGGACGCCGGCCGCGGCCGCACGCTCCTGGAGCAGTCGTAGTAGCGTCTGCCGGCGGATCGCGGCCATCCCGTTGCCGGCGCAGCGCAGCCGCTCGCCCTTCAGCCGGACCTCGATCGCGTCCCAGTGCACGCCGTGCTCCTCAAGCGCCGTGCGGAGCACGGGGTCCACCGCGTGGATCCCGGCCAGGGTCGCGTCGGAGAACACCACCCCGAAGCCGAAGGTGTCGTCCGGCCGGTTCCGGTCGAACACGGTGACCTCGCGGGTAGGGTCCGCGGTCTTGGCGAGGATCGCGAAGAACAGCCCGCCCGGGCCGGCTCCGACGCAGGCGATCCGGCCGCCGGTGCTCACCCGGTCCTCACGCCGAGGTGAGCCGCGCGCGACCCGCCTCGGTGATCACGCGGTCCTGGTTCTCGGTGGCGAGCAGCTTGGGCTCGCCCTTGTAGAGCTGGGCGAGCGCGGTCCGGTCCAGCCCCACCTCGCGCGCCGCCTGGTGCACCTCGAGCCGGTGCATCCGGCCGTCCGGTGCCTCGGCCACGCGCCGCAGCAGCGCGAGAGCGGGGTCCTCGACCGGTTCCGCGTCGAGCCCTCCGGTCGGCCGCGGCTCGAGCAGTCCTTCGAGCTGGGCGATGATCCCGCGCAGGGCGCTGCGCAGCACCGCGATGTCCGAGTCGGGATCGGGCGCGCCGCCCGATCCCTGCCAGGTGCGCTTCGGGTGCCGGTGCAGGTACTCGCGTTCGAGCTCGAGCATCCGCGCGGTGTGCGTGGCGAACTGCTCGGCCGTGCCGTGCAGGAACACCCAGTTCCGCATCTCGTGTGCATGCTTGCCCTGCTGCTCGAGCTCGTCGTCGGTGAGCTCCTTGGCTGAGCGGCCCATTCCCTCGACAGTGGTCATCACTGCACTCCTTGGTCGATGCGTCGAAGTTCGGTGCGGTAGTGCATGGCGTTGTCGCGGTACTCGCGCACCCCGAAGTCGATCCACTTCTTCTGCTGGCCGACGTCCACCGGCCGCATGCGTGCGGGCACCCCGAGCGCCATCGTCGACTCGGGCACCTCCGTGTCCTCGGTGACCAGGGCGTTCGCACCCACCACGCTCCCCCGGCGCACGACGGCCCGGTTGAGGACGACCGAGCCGGAGCCGATCAGGCACCGGTCCTCGATGGTGCAGCCCTCCAGATGGGCGTTGTGGCCGACCACGCAGTCGTCACCGACCACCGTCGGCCACTCCACCGTGGTGTGCAGCACCGTGCCGTCCTGGATCGAGGTGCGTGCCCCCACCAGGATCCGGCCGAAGTCGGCCCGGAGCACGGCACCCGGCCACACCGAGGACCCGGCACCGAGCACCACCGCGCCGATCAGGACGGCGTCCGGATGCACGTAGGCGTCGGGATGGATGTCCGGCTCGAGGTCGCCGAGGGCGTAGACGGGCACGCGTTCAGCCCTCCCCGTCGGTTCCGGTGTCCGGGTCCAGGCCGGCGTACACCGAGAGGGCGTTCCCGCCGAGCACGGCGGTCACCACGTCGTCGGGAAGTCCGAGCCCGGCGACCGCGCGGGCGTTCTGCGCCGTTCCCGGGACACCCGGCCAGTCGGTGGCGAAGATCCACCGGCGGGCCAGCCGGCCCAGGTCGTAGCGGGCGTAGTACTCGGGCAGCCGCTTCGGCGGTAGCCCGGACAGCTCGATCCAGACGGTGTCGTTCGACAGCGCGAGGAAGGCCGCCGCGTCGTACCACCAGCCGCGGCCGCCGTGGGCGAGCACCACGTCCAGGGTCGGGAAGTCGCGCACCACCGGCACCAGCAGCTGCGGGTCGGCGAGCTCGTTCATGGCTCCGGGAAAGCTGCTCGTGCCGCAGTGCACCACCAGCGGAACGCCGCGTTCGGCGAGCACCTGGTAGGCCGGGTAGAGCGCCTTGTCGTCGCACCGGAACCCGCCGTGCACCGGGTGCAGCTTCAGCGCCGCGGCACCCAGGTCGAGCTGGCGGGTCACCTCGTCGGCGATCGGGAAGTGCAGGTGCGGGTTGACGTTGGCCACCGGCCGGAAGCGCCGCGGATTGTGCTCGACGATCGGGAGCAGGTCGTCGAAGGCCTGGATGCCGGTTGCCTTGGGGCTGTACTCGCAGAACAGCAGTGCCACGTCGACGCCCTGCGCCTCGAAGAGGGTGTCCAGCCGGTCCGGACGAGGTACGCCGGCAGGGTCCCAGACGTCCTCAAGGAGGCCCGGGGCGCCGAAGTCGCGCGCCCACTCCAGCCAGGCCGGCCTGAGCGTGTCGAGGACGGGCACGTGGACGTGCGCGTCGACGAGGATGTTGCCGTCCAGCACGGTCGCCGCCCTCAGATTCCGGCGACCATCGGGGTGTCGACCCCGACCGGACCGATCTTGTGGGCCCCGCCGGGCGCACCGAGCGGCTCGTCCCGGCCGGGGAGCGTCTCGATGAAGAACGTGCGGTTGTCCTCGATGAACGCCTGGTCCTCGTCGGAGACGCGCCGGTCCTGGCTGATCGCCTCCACCGGGCAGACCGGCTCGCAGGCGCCGCAGTCGATGCACTCCTTCGGGTTGATGTAGAGCTTGCGGTCACCCTCGTAGATGCAGTCGACCGGGCACTCCTCGGTGCACGACTTGTCCATCACGTCGATGCACGGGCTCGCGATCACGTAGGGCATGGGGGCGGGTCTCCTGTCGTCGGGTGCGGGACCGGTCAGGCCGGCGTGAGGATCTCGTGCGGCTGGTCGGTGGAGTGGCCGGGGAACAGCTGCGCCGACGGGTCGACGTGCACGGCGGCGTTGTTGACCGCGGTGGCCACCTCGCCGAAGCCGACCGCGATCAGGCGGACCTTCCCGTCGTAGTCGGTGATGTCCCCGGCGGCGAACACGCCCGGGACGTTGGTGCGCATCGCCGAGTCGACGACGAGGTGACGGTTGTCGTGCAGCTCCACCCCCCACTCCCGGAGCGGGCCGAGGTTGGCGGTGAACCCGAGCGCGGCGACCACCTTCTGGCACGGGATCGTCCGGGGCTGCTCGTCCTTGACGGTGACCACTGCCTTCTCGACGTGGTCGCCGCCGTCGAGGCCGGTGACCTGGGCGTTGGTCACGATGTCCACCGACGTCTCGCGCACCCGGGCCACGCTCGCAGCATGGGCACGGAACGCCTCCCTCCGGTGGACCAGGGTCACGTGCGACGCGACCGGCTCCAGCATCAGCGCCCAGTCGATGGCGCTGTCACCGCCGCCGACGATGACCACGTCCTTGCCCGCGTAGTCTGCCGCGCTCGGCACGAAGTAGTCGAGGCCCCGGCCGAGAAACTCCTCGCCGGCCGGCAGCGGCCGTGGGGTGAAGGTGCCGATCCCGCCGGTGACCACGACCGCCGAGCAGCGCACCTCGGTGCCGGCTGCTGTCCTCACCCGCAGCTGGTCCGGCTGCGGAGCCTCCTGGGGCACCCGTTCGAGCAGCTGCGCCTCCTGGCCGAGCAGGTAGACGGGGTCGTACTGCGCCGCCTGCGCGGTCAGGCCGGTGATCAGGTCGCGGCCGGAGACCGCCGGGAAACCGGCGATGTCGTAGATCTGCTTCTCGGGGTACATCGCGGACACCTGGCCACCGACCTGGCTGAGCGAGTCGACCACGGCGGTCCGCAGGCCACGCACACCCGCGTAGTAGGCGCCGAAGATGCCGACCGGACCGGCGCCGACGATGAGCAGGTCGACGTCCACGCCGGTCATGCGTTGACTCCCAGCTCCGGTTCGTCCAGTGGCGCGGTCACCGCGGCGGACGTGGCGGCCGGCTGCTCCTGGAGCAGCTCGCGCACCTTGAACCGCTGCAGCTTGCCGGTCGCGGTCTTGGGCAGCTCCTCCACGAAGATCACCGCCCGCGGTCGCTTGAAGGCGGCGAGGCCGTCGCGGCACCAGGTGACGAGCTCCTCCTGCGAGGTGCCCTTCTGGACCACGACGACGGCGATCGGCTTGTCCAGGCCGTTCTCGTCGGGGACGCCGACCACCGCGGCCTGCTGCACCGCGGGGTGCTCGAGCAGCCGGCTCTCCACCTCGGCGGGAGAGACCCAGATGCCGCCGGCCTTCAGCATGTCGGAGTTGCGGCCCAGGCAGGTGTAGAAACCTTCCTCGGTCTGGACGTAGGTGTCGCCCGTGCTGAGCCACTCACCCTTGAACACCTGTCGCGTGGCGTCGGTGCGGCGCCAGTAGCCGAGCGCGATCGAGGCGCCGCGGACGTGCAGCGCCCCGGGCTGACCCGGCGGGACGACCGCGCCCTCCTCGTCGCGGAGCTCGACGTCGTAGCCGGGCACCGCGCGACCGGTGGTGCCGGGATGGATGTCGCCGGGACGGTTGGACAGGAAGATGTGCAGCGCCTCGGTCGACCCGATGCCGTCGAGGATCTCCACACCGAACCGCTTGGTGAACCGCTGCTGCAGCGGTGCCGGCAGGGGCTCACCGGCCGAGGTCGCCAGCCGCACCGACGCGAACGTGTCGTCGGGGATGTCGCTGGCGAGCAGGGCCGCGTAGAACGTCGGCACGCCGTAGAACAGCGTCGGCTTGTCGGCCTGCACCCGCTCGCGGACCATGTCCGGGGTGGGCCGGCGGGGGTCGAGGATCGTCGACGCCCCGACCGAGAGCGGGAAGAACATCGAGTTCCCGATCCCGTAGGCGAAGAAGAGCTTGGCGACCGAGAAGCAGGAGTCCTCGGCGGTGATCCCCAGGACCTGGTTGCCGTAGGTCTCGCAGACGTGCCGGATGTTGGCGTGCCGGTGCATGGCCGCCTTCGGCGTACCGGTGGTGCCGGAGGTGTAGAGCCACAGCGCCCACGAGTCCTCGTTGGTGACCGCGGTCGCCCGCTGCTCCTCGGCAGCCCCCTGGACGAGGGCGTGGAAGTCATCCCAGGTGTACGCCGCCGTGCGCGCCGGGGTGGTCAGTGCACCGTCCCCGTGAAGCACGGCGAACTCGACCTCGGGAGCGGCCTCGAGTGCGGTGCTGACCGCGTCGGCGAACTCGTGGGTGGCCACGACCAGGCGGGCGCCGGAGTCGGCCAGGACCTTGCCGATCTCCGAGCCGTTGAGCATCGTCGAGACCGGGACGGCGACCAGGCCGGCCCGGAAGGCGCCGAGGATGCCGGCGAACAGCTCCACGTCGTCGGAGGCGACGAACATGACCCGGTCGTCGCGGCGCAGGCCGAGCCGGCGGTAGGCCGCGGCGAGCTCACCTGTGAGTGTGGAGAGCTCGGCGTACGTCAGGGTCCGCGAGCCACGGACGGCGACCCGGTCTCCGGCCCCGTCCTGGCAGTGCCGGTCGACCAGGTAGGTGAAGGCGTTGAAGTCGTCTGCCATGGCGATCAGACCCGGGTCATGTCGTAGTCGCCGCGCTGTCCGGAGCCGTACCTTCGCAGGGCGCCCTCGGGTCCGGACGCGTTGGGTCGGTAGAAGATCCAGTTCTGCCAGGCGGTGAGCCGGCCGAAGATCTTGGTCTCCATCGTCTCCGGGCCGACGAAGCGGTGGTTGGCCTCCATGCCGGTCAACGAGTCCGGTGACAGGGACGCCCGCTCCTCGAGCACGATGCGGAGCTCCTCCTCGAAGTCGATGTCGTCGAGCGCCATCGTCACCAGCCCGGCGTCGTCCGCGCTCTTCGCCTCCAGCCGCTCGCCGAAGTGGCCGCGCACGGCTTCGAGGTCGCTCTCGCGTCCCCAGAACCGGGAGGCCAGGCGGGACAGCCCGTTGCCCATCGGGAACCGGCCGTCGTTCGCGCGGGTTGCCACGATCACCGCCGGGTCGGCGTCGGGGTCGACGTCCTCGTAGACGCCCTCGAGCATGTACTGCCGGTCGGCGGCCAGCGCCAGCTCGAGGAGCAGGCCCGCGAAGCAGCTGCCCGGCTCGATGACGGCGATCAGGCTGCGGCTGGTCACGTCGAGACGTTTCATCGTGCGCTTGAAGTACTGCACAACCTCGTTGACGAACCAGTCGTCGGCAAGCGCGTCGAGCTGCTGGTCGTAGGCAAGCACCGCGTCCACGTCACCGGTGGTCCGCAGCACCCACGTGCCGAGGTCGGGCTCGTTCGTGCGCAGGCGCAGGATCAGGTCGTCGAGCTCGCGGGTCACCGCGAACGGCCAGTAGTCCACGCCCTGGGCGAGGACCGCGGCGGCGTCGGCGGGCGAAGCCTCGGTGGGCCCGTGGACGGTGATCTCGACCCGGCGAGCGTCGCGGTCGAGCTTCGCGCTCACGTGCGGGTAGCTGAGCTCGGTGTCGGTCTCGGTCCGGTCCAGCGGGGTCAGCTCGACGCCGGCGCCGCCGGGCCGCGACGAGCCCGCGGCCGCTTCTTGTGCGCGCCGGGAGATCTCCTCGGCGAACCCGGCCCGCGGCACGGTCCCGTCGACCAGGCCCCAGTCCACGGCCGTCGCACCGCGGTAGCCCTCGGACTTGGTGGCGAACAGGTCCGCGCGGTCCTTGCGGACCTTGCGCTTGTCCACGACGCGGGTCAGGCCACCGGTGCCCGGCAGCACGCCGAGCAGCGGCACCTCGGGCAGGGAGACCGTAGAGGACCCGTCGTCGATCAGCACGATCTGGTCGCAGGCCAGCGCGAGCTCGTAGCCACCGCCGGCCGCAGTGCCGTTGAGCGCGGCGATCCAGGTTTGGCCGGAGTGCTCGGTCGCGTCCTCGATGCCGTTGCGGGTCTCGTTGGTGAACTTGCAGAAGTTG
>JAICRS010000345.1 GCA_025966335.1 Nocardioidaceae bacterium | reverse complement strand
GCGGGTGAAGATGTCCGAGACGTCGACGAGGTAGGTGCCGGTGCCGGGACTCGCCGCGTACATCGTCGAGCCGTCGGCCGAGAACGAGGTGTCGTGGGCCGCGCCGGTGACCGCACCGGCGATCTTGCGGACCATGCTGACCGGGACGGACCGCAGGTCGACGACCTCAACGCCGGTCCGCGTCGTGTCGATCGCCAGCCACTCGCCGCTCGGGTGGAGCGTCGCGTTGTGCGCCCCGTTGCCGGCCGTCTGCACGACATAGCAATCGAGGAGCGAGGTGGTGAAGGTGGCGCTCACCGGGTCGAAGGCCAGGCGAACGATGTCCGACCCACCCTGCTGCACGCCGGCCGGCTGCTTCGCGCGCAGGCAGTCCGACACGTGCGGACCGACGACGACCGGGTCGAACGACACGACCGCCGTGTCGCCGCGGACCTGGACGTCGTTCTGCCAGCCCGGATCGGTGTAGCTGCCGGCCAGGAACGGGCGGGCCGGGTTGGTGACGTCGAAGATGCGCAGGCCGGCGCCCATGGTGCCGACGAAGGCGTAGTCGTGGACGTTGCCGGCGGCATCGGTGCGGGACTGGAACTCCACGTCGGTGCCCACGAAGCCGCACACGTTGGCGACGTGGACGATATTGCGCGCCGACCGCGGCACGAGGCCCGGCGTGGCGACCGCCTCGCACGGGAGCGGCGTGTTGTGGGCCGGATCGGCGGAGATCTCCGGGATCTCCTCGCCGAAGAGGGCCGCCGGGGCGGCGGCGAGCAGGACGAACGCGAAGAGCACCGCCGCCAGGCGGGACATCGGCCATCCGGACCGATCGGGAGTGGAAACCATGAGGGGCATTCCTCCAGGCCTCTCGGGCGGCCCTAGTTGAACTTCACGGCGACCGTCTGCCGGGCGAGCTCGACCGCTCCGTGGACGACGCGCACGACGATCGTGTGCGGGCCGTTTCCGAAGGCGGCGGTGTCGAAGCCGAACGACCACGAATCGAAGCCGCTGGCCGTCTGCCAGGCGTCCGGGTCGGTGGCGCCGTTCTTGGCCACGACCTGCCACTCCACGGCGGCCGGGCTGACCACGGTGAAGGTCGACGAGGCGACCTCGGAGGCGGTCCCGTCTCGCACCGCCCGCGCGTAGAGGGTGTGCTCGCCGAGCGGCAGCGCACCGAGCGGCGCGCTCCAGGTGGAGCTGGCCGCATCGAGGGTGGCCTCGACCGGAGCTGCGAACGACGGATCGTCGACCGACACCTCCACCGTCTCGGTCGTCGGATGGTCACCCGCGCCGGTCGGATCCTCCCCAAGATCGGGGAAGGCGTAGCTGCCGCCGGCGGTCACGGACTCGCCATCGGTCACGGCTGAGCCGTCGGCCGGCTCGGTGATGCTCACGCCGAACTCCAGCCCGGAGGCGGGCAGCTCGGCGACGTCGATGGTGATCTTCGAGGCATGGGCGCCCTCGTGACCGAAGGCCCACGACCGCGCGCCGATGAGCTGCACCTGGAAGGTGAGCTGCTCGCCGGTGAAGGCGTGCCGCGTGGTCTCGAAGCTGAGCTCGTAGTGCGTCCAGCACGCCTCGCCCAGGGTGGCGCACAGCGCGCCGCCCGGGCCTGAGCCGAGCACCGGCAGGAAGGCGCCCTCGCCGACGCCGATCTCCCGATCGGTCGCGACCAGCACGCCGGTCGGGCGGATGACCGATGGCGTCTCGCCCGCCACGTACAGGTCGGCCTTCACGGTCGATCCGGCCGGGACGGGCGCATCGAGCACGTCGGTCGAGGCGAAGATGCCGAGCGGCCGGTATGCCGCCGCGACGCTGGTGACCCGGTTCTCGAAGCACGGCTCCAGGTCGCCGGCGGTGTCGGACCGATCCATGTACTGCTCATTGTCGATATCGACGCACGAGACGGCAGTCCCCGGATCGGCCGCGTGGCGGCGGTGGAGGAAGTAGGTCAGCGCATTCTCGCCGAAGCCCTGGGTCAGCAAGGCCGGCGCGGAGAGTGCCGCCACCTTGCCGAGGGCCGCGAGCGAGCCCT
>JAICRS010000240.1 GCA_025966335.1 Nocardioidaceae bacterium | reverse complement strand
GAGATGAACACCTCGATGACCATCAACGCCACCGCGATGTGGCTGCTGGCGCTCTACCAGGTCGTCGCGGAGGAGCAGGCCGGCGACGTGGACTTCGAGGAGGTGCACGGCAAGCTGGCCGGCACCACCCAGAACGACATCATCAAGGAGTACCTCTCGCGCGGCACCTACGTGTTCCCGCCCGAGCACTCGCTGCGGCTGACCAGCGACCTGATCACCTACACCGTCAACCACATCCCGAAGTGGAACCCGATCAACATCTGCAGCTACCACCTGCAGGAGGCCGGTGCCACGCCGACCCAGGAGCTCGCCTACGCGCTGACCACCGCCATCGCGGTGCTCGACGCGGTGCGTGACTCCGGCCAGGTCGAGCCGGAGGACTTCGCCCGGGTCGTCGGCCGGATGTCGTTCTTCGTCAACGCCGGTGTGCGGTTCGTCGAGGAGACGTGCAAGATGCGCGCGTTCGTCCGGCTCTGGGACGAGATCACCCGGGAGCGTTACGGCGTCGAGGACGAGAAGATGCGCCGCTTCCGGTACGGCGTGCAGGTCAACTCTCTCGGGCTGACCGAGGCCCAGCCGGAGAACAACGTCCAGCGGATCGTCCTGGAGATGCTCGGGGTGACCCTGTCCAAGAACGCCCGCGCCCGCGCCGTACAGCTGCCGGCCTGGAACGAGGCACTCGGCCTGCCCCGACCCTGGGACCAGCAGTGGTCGCTGCGGCTGCAGCAGGTGCTCGCGTTCGAGTCCGACCTGCTCGAGTACGACGACATCTTCGAGGGCTCGACGGTCATCGAGGCGAAGGTGAACCAGCTGGTGGAGAGCGCCCGCGCGGAGATGGACCGGGTCCAGGCGATGGGCGGTGCGATCGCCGCCGTGGAGTCCGGCTACATGAAGCAGGCCCTGGTCTCCTCGCACGCCGCGCGCCGGGCACGGATCGAGGCGGGGCAGGAGAAGGTGGTCGGGGTCAACTGCTACGAGTCCACCGAACCCTCGCCGCTGACCGCCGACCTCGACGCGGCCATCCAGGCCGCCGACCCCGAGGCGGAACGAGCCGCGGTGGAGGGGCTCCGGCAGTGGCGTGAGCAGCGCGACGAGGCCGGCGTGGTGGAGGCGTTGAAGCGGCTCACGGAGGATGCGAAGTCGGGGGCGAACCTGATGGAGGCGACTCTGGTCGCCGCGCGGGCCGGGGTGACCACCGGCGAGTGGGCCGGTGCGCTGCGTGAGGTCTTCGGTGAGTTCCGGGCACCGACCGGCGTCGGCGGCGCGGTGGGCGTCGCCGAGGCCGGGGCCGAGCTGGCCGCGGTCCGCGAGGAGGTACGGCGCACGGGGGAGGAGCTCGGAGGCCGGCTGCGGCTGCTCGTCGGCAAGCCGGGCCTGGACGGCCACTCGAACGGGGCCGAGCAGGTCGCGGTCCGGGCCCGGGACGCCGGGTTCGAGGTGGTCTACCAGGGCATCCGGCTCACCCCGGAGCAGATCGTCGCGGCCGCTGTCGCCGAGGACGTGCACTGCGTGGGCCTCTCGATCCTGTCCGGATCCCACATGGAGCTGGTCCCGGCCGTGCTCGACGGGTTGCGCGCCGAGGGGCTCGCGGACGTGCCGGTGATCGTCGGCGGCATCATCCCCTCCGCCGACGCCGCGCGGCTCCGCGAGCTGGGGGTCGCTGCCGTGTTCACGCCGAAGGACTTCGGGCTCACCGAGATCATGGGCGGCATCGTGCGGACCATCCGCGCCGCCAACGGGCTGGGCTGAGCCGGTAGATTGGACTCATGTCCGACCTGCAGTGCGCGGCGCGTCTCCTGATCGCCCGGACGGGCGAGTCGGAGGACGAGTCCGCAGCGTTCGACGAATCCGTCCGCAGCCTGACCATGACCGGGCGCAAGCAGGCCGCGGAGCTCGGTGACTCCCGGCGGGACGCCCGGATCTCGATGGTCTACTCCAGCAGCCGCGTCCACGCCGTGCAGACCGCCGAGATCGTCGCCGGCCGGCTCGGCGTCGTCGTCCGGGTTCGTGCTGCGCTGCAGGGCGCGACCCGGTTCGCCGACGAGCTCGGCGCAATCGTCGACCTGCACCGCGGCGAGACGGTGCTGGTGGTCACCCACGACGAGGTGATCCGCGCCGCCGTACCCCAGCTGGCCGGCAACGTCCCCGACGACTACGGCGACGCGCACGAGGTCGCCCCGTGCGGTGTGATCGAGCTCGACGCGGACGCAGACGGCTGGCTGCTGCGGTCCTGGTCGGGCGAACCGGTGCGTTAGGGACACGGGTACTACGACCCTCGTACGACTGTTTGCCGATACCTCCGGCCCCCTACGGTTACGTCAACTCTCAGGCAGGTGAGAGGGGCAACACGGTGACACCGGTGGACGCGCGGTTCCTGCACTCCCCTCTGCGGACCGCGCGTCCATCCCGACGAACCAGGTAGGGCCTCGAGGGTGACTTTGGTCTTGGAAGGTACCGACCCCGCGGCGGGACCCGCCCCCGGGCGGCGCACCGGCGCGACAAAGGGCCGCGGTACGTCGAAGCGACGGGCACGGGTCCGCCCGGCAACCTCGGTCCGCCAGGTGATGTCGCGCTTCATCGCAGCCGGCGTGGTGGCCTTCCTCGTCGTGGGGGTCGGCGGTGCCTTCGCCGCCTGGCGCGCGGCCGAGCGGGAGGCCATCGACGACGCCAAGCAGCGGACGATCATGCTCGCCGACCACATCGTCGCCGCGGCCGTGACCGACGCCCTCGTCGACGGTGACCCGGAGGCGCTGCGCCGGATGGACCGACTGGTCCGGAACCAGGTGCTCGGTCACGGGGTGCAGCGGGTGAAGCTGTGGACCGCCGACGGACGGGTGGTCTACTCCGACGAGCCGGAGCTGATCGGTCGTCGGTTCACCTTCGACGCCGAGGAGAAAGCGGCGATCCGCTCGGGGACCCCGGACGCGGCCCTGACCAACCTGGCCCGGCCGGAGAACACGTACGAGCGCGACGCCGGCGCCCTGCTCGAGGTCTACATGGTCATCCGCACCAAGAGCGGTCGACCGCTCCTGTTCGAGACGTACCAGTCGCGCAGCCAGGTCGCGCAGCGCGGCGCCCAGATATGGGAAGATTTCGTGCCCAGCGCCGTCGGCGGCCTGCTGGTGCTGCTGGTGTGCCTGGTTCCGCTGGTGTGGACCCTCACCCGGCAGCTAGAGAGCGCCCGCAACGAGCGAGAGCGCCTGCTCAACCACGCACTGACCTCCTCCACCACCGAGCGGCGCAGGATCGCCTCGCATCTGCACGACGGGATCGTCCAGTCCCTGGCGGGCGTGTCCTACGCGCTGGCCGGCACGGCCCAGCATCTGGCGGTGGCCGGGCAGAAGCAACAAGCCGCAGCGGTCAAGGACGCCGCCGTGGAGCTGCGCCAGGACGTGCGGGGACTGCGCTCGCTGCTCGTCGAGATCTACCCGCCCGGCCTCCGCGGTGCAGGTTTCCAGTCCGCGGTCACCGACCTGACCGCGCAGCTGGTCAGCCGCGGGGTCGAGGTGCGGCTGCAGCTCGACGGTGGCGATGACCTCGAGGAGTCCGTGCAGGCGGTCTTCTTCCAGGTGGCCCAGGAGTCCCTGCGCAACGTCGTCCGACACTCGCAGGCGACACAGGTCAGCCTGACCCTCGATCACCGGGGCAGCGACGTGCTGTTCGTGGTCATCGACGACGGGCGAGGGTTCGACCTCGAGCAGGGCACCCCCGTGGGAACCGCGGACGAGGGCCACATGGGTCTGGCGCTGCTGGTCGGCGCGCTCGCCGAGCTGAACGGGACGCTCACCGTGGCGTCCGCGCCCGGCCAGGGGACGACGCTGACCGCGCGAGTCCCTGCGCCATGATCGGTGTGCTGGTCGTCGACGACCACCCGGTCGTCCGGCACGGGGTCGGGCTGATGCTGAGCGCGCACAGCGACATCGTCCTGCTCGGCACCGCGGCGGACGGAGACGAGGCGATCCGGATGGCCGCCGAGAAGCGGCCCGACGTCGTACTGATGGACCTCTCCATGCCCGGTCGGGACGGGCCGTCCGCGATTCGGGAGATCCTGGCCGCCGACCCGTCGGTCGGCATCATCGCGCTGACCTCGTTCGCCGACAGCGACCGGATCCTGGCTGCGCTCGACGCGGGCGCGGTCGGCTACCTGCTGAAGGACACCGAGCCCGAGAGCCTGGTCGGCGCGATCCAGGCGGTGCACCGCGGCGAGTCACCGCTCCATCCCAAGGCCGCCCGCGTGGTGCTGCAGAGCCGCACCGCCCCGCCGATGCAGGCCCATCTGTCGTGCCGGGAGCGGGAAGTGCTCCTGCTGGTGGAGAAGGGGCTGACCAACGCCGCCATCGCCAGCCGGCTGGGGATCACCGAACGGACTGTGAAGGGACACCTGAGCAGCATCTTCGCGGCGCTCGGGGTGGGGGACCGGACCAGCGCGGCCCTGTGGGCGCAGCGCAACCTCCGGGACGGACAAGGCTGAGGCTCCCCCTGCGACATGGCTCGTCGCACGGGGGAGCCT
>JAICRS010000011.1 GCA_025966335.1 Nocardioidaceae bacterium | reverse complement strand
TCGAACTCCTTGATCCAGGAGTACTCCAGCTGCAGCGCCTCGACCTCGGTGTTGACCACCGTCCACTCCACGGACGCCGCGGTGGTGACCATCGTGGCGGTCCGCGGGTGCAGGTTCGCGATGTCCTGGAAGTACGACGTCAGGCGTGCCCGCAGGTTCTTCGCCTTGCCGACGTAGACGACGCGGCGGTGCTCGTCGCGGAACCGGTAGACCCCCGGGGAGGCCGGGATCGAGCCCGGCGCCGGTCGGTAGGTCGATGGGTCAGCCACGCCCCAACCCTACGGCGTGGCCCCCACCGTTCCGGCCGTACGTCGGACGTGGCGGACGCCCTGGACGGTCAGGCGAGGGTGATCGTGGAACCCTCGACCGTGATCGGGATCTCCTCCAGCGGCGCCGGTGCCGGACCGCCCTGCACGGACCCGTCCTCGACCGAGAACTGGCTGCCGTGGCAGGGGCACTGGATGATCCCGTCCTGGACCGAGGTCACCGTGCACTGCTGGTGCGTGCACACCGCGGTGAACGCCTTGAAGTCGCCCTCGGCCGGCTGGGTGACCACGATCTGCCGGTCCTTGATGATCTGACCGCCGCCCACCGGGATGTCGGAGGTGCTCGCCAGCACCCCGGACTCGCCGCCACCGCTCGGGCTGGCTCCTCCGTCCGGCTCCGCACTCGTCCCGCCGGCCGGCGTCTCGGCGGTCTCCGGGTCGTCGCCGCACGCAGCGAGCAGGGGCAGCGCGACGCCGCTCACCGCCGCCCCGCGCAGCATCACGCGGCGGGTGACCTCGGTCTGGGAACCGTTTTCGGGCATGGGCGATCCTCCGGTGACATAGATGGTCCGTCCAGTTATACGGCCCGGGGCCCGGGATCGTTCACGGTTCGCGCACACACTTTCCAGGTTGCTTCACCTGGAGACGGATCAGCCCCGGGCGGTCGATCTGTGAGCCGGCTCCCCTTCGGCAACGAACCACAACAGCACACATGTGCCCGCGCGACACAGTTCATCGAGAAATACGTGTTGCAACAGCACACCTGTGCCGCTTGGTCATCCAGGTGCTCCCGAATACGCCCGAATCGGGACTGCCGTCGCATCTGGGGTCATCCAAAAGGATGAAGACGGGGTGAACCTGTGCATGCAACCTTGTTGCACCGTCGACGCCCCGTTGTCATGAGAACTCGACGTTTCCCCCGTCTGCCGTGACTGGCTGGACCGTCATGTCGGGGGCGGCGTGAAGTTCCGAGGACGGGCGGGGGCGGCGTGGCACTACGTGGTGGTGAGCTTCGCGCAACAGGCGCGGCCTCGGCCCGTAAGTTCGGCCTGCCGTTGCAACGCTCCGGCAGCGTCCTGCCCTGGTCGCCGGTCGAGCCGGCTGCCGTGGTGCGGATTCCGCCGGTGCGTCGGCGGTTCATCTTCGAGACCGCAGTCGTCGTGTCCGCCGACATCATGGTCATGGTCCTGCTCCTCGCCTTCACCAGGTCCTGGTTCGCGGTCGTCGCCATGGTCGCGGCAGGTGTCACGTGGAAGTACAGGCGGCTCTACAGCCGGCGCATCGCCTTGTCGGTTCTCGACGACCTTCCCTCCCTGACGCTCGGTGTGCTGGTCGCGCTGGCTCCTGCCACGGCACTCGCGTTGACCCGCGGCTCCGCCACCTCCGAGTCCGTCCTCGCGACCGGCGCCGGGATGCTCGTCGGGATGGTGCTGGCGCGCGGCCTGGCCTACTCGGTGATCCGGAGCCGGAGGGCGAGCGGCAGGATCAGCTACCCCACCCTCGTCGTCGGCGCCGGCGCGGGCGCCGCGGCACTGACCGAACGCATCAACGCACACCCGGAGTCGGGGTGGCGGCTGATCGGATCGCTGGCGGACCATTCCGCCGCACCGTCGGGGGCACTACCGCTCCTCGGGTCGTCCAAGGACCTCGACCGGCTGATCCGGGAACGAGGCGTCACCGACGTCGTCATCGGGTACGGCGGGATGTCGAGCGCCTCCCTGGTCGACGTCCTCCGCACCTGCGACCGGGTCAACGTGGAGATCTACGTCGTGCCACGCCTGTACGAGCTGCACAGGATGAAGGAGGGCGACGACCACATCTGGGGGCTCCCGCTCGTCCGGCTGAGGAGACCGGTTCAACGGCTTCCGACCTGGCGGCTGAAGCGTGCCTTCGACGTGACGTTCGCGACCCTGGCGCTGCTCCTTGCGGCCCCGCTCCTGCTGGCCGTCGCCGTCGCCGTGCGGCTGGAGCTCGGTCCGGGCATCGTGTTCAGGCAGACGCGACTGGGTCTTCAGGGACATCCGTTCGAGGTGCTGAAGTTCCGATCCGTGCGCATGTCGCCGGCAGCGGCCGGCAGTGTCTGGACGGTCACACCGGACCAGATCGGCCCGGTCGGCCGGTTCATCCGGCGATACTCCCTCGACGAGCTGCCCCAGCTCGTCAATGTGCTGCGTGGCGACATGAGCCTTGTCGGGCCACGCCCCGAACGCCCGGAGTACGTCGCAGAGTTCTGCGCTCTCGTCCCGCGGTACGTGCACCGGCACCGGGTCCCGGTGGGCATGACCGGACTGGCCGCCGTCAACGGCTTGCGCGGCGACACGTCGATCGCCGACCGCGCCGACTTCGACAACTGGTACATCGAGAACTGGTCGCTGTGGCTGGACATCAAGATCCTGGTCCGGACGCTCAACGCGGTGCTGGGAGGCACGGGCGGATGACCGGCACCTCGACGTACGACTTCGACCTCCACGGCATCGTCGGGATCCGGCTCCTCGACGCGACCCCGGCAGACCTCGCGAAGGTCGATCGGCAGCTGGGCCCGTTACGCCGCGAGCTGGATCGGGAACCCGACATCAGCATCCGCTTCGTCGACGAGACCGGTGCCGGCCCGTTGACCTGTGTCGGCCTCGGCGACACCGGGTTCCACGCGGACGACTTCTTCACGCTCCGCGGCGCGGGAGGCGTGCGTGGCAAGGCGCTGCTGCCCCTCGACCGGATCGGGCGTCACCCGGTCATCGTGTGCGAACGCAGGCTGCCCGCCGTTCCACATCTCCTTCCGGTCATCAACTTCACCGCCCTCGGCAAGGGGGTGCTTCCGCTGCACGCATCCGCGTTCACCAGCGGTTCGATGGGCGTGCTCGTCACCGGCTGGGCGAAGAGCGGGAAGACCGAGAGTCTCTTGGCGGGCATGGCACAGGGCGGCCACTACATCGGCGACGAGTGGGTCTACCTGACCCCGGACCGCCAGATGCTGGGCCTCCCCGAACCCATCCGGCTGTGGGGCTGGCACTTCGAGCAGCTGCCCTCGCTGCTGCGGGCGCGTCCTCGGCGCGACCGCATCCGGCTCTCGGTCTGGCGCGCAGCGGCGGCTGCCGGCAAGGCGGGCTCGAAGGCACCGCTTCCGGGCTCGGCCCTGCTCCGCAAGGGGTCTCCGGCCCTCGAACGGCAGACGTACCTGCAGGTTCCTCCCGCGGAGCTGTTCGGAGCGGACGCCATCGCACTCCGTGGATGCCTCGACGCCGTCGTACTGGTGCTGAGTGGCACTGGGGCTGACATCGAGGTCGGTTCCGCGGGTCCCCAGGAGGTGTCCGGCCGGATGCGGGCTTCGCTGGCCGACGAGCGTGCCCCGTTCATGGCGCACTACCGCCAGTTCCGGTACGCGTTCCCGGAACGGCGCAGCGAAGCCGTCGAGTCGGCACCAGCCACCGAGGCTCGACTGCTCGCCGAGCTGTTCGACCACCGTCCGGCCGCCAAGGTCGTACACCCGTACCCGTGCGACATCGCCGAGCTGGGCAGGGCGGTCCTGGCCGCGGCACGCGACACGCCTGCCGCACCGACGGCCGGGCCCGAGGTGGTGGCCTCGTGACCAGACGACCGGCCCGGACCGCAGTGGCCGCACCCGGCAGAGGACGCCGGCTCCGCGTGGCGCTGGTCGGCGCGGACGGCGCCGGCAAGAGCACGGTCAGCCAGATGCTCGAGAAGTCCGTCCTGCCGTTCCCCGTGAAACGGATCTACATGGGCGTCAACCTGGAAGCCAGCTCGTTGATGCTGCCGACGACCCGGCTCCTGCTCGCCGCCAAGCGGGCGCGCGGTGGCCGTCCGGACCTGGTCGCCACCAGGCTGGCCCCGGCACCGGCGGAGTCCGCCGACCACCGCGGACGCTGGAAGGCAAGCGCCAAGGACGGAGCCCGGCTGACCGTCTGGATGCTCGAGGAGTGGTTGCGACAGCTCGTCGCCGCCGGCTACGGCCGGAAGGGCTACGTCGTCGTGTTCGACCGGCACTTCGTGGCCGACTACCACCCGGACGCCCTCGGCCCTGCCGACCGCAGCGTCTTCACCCGGTTGCACTCGTGGATGTTGCAGAACGTCTACCCGCGGCCGGACCTGGTGATCTGCCTGGACGCACCGGCCGACGTCCTCTTCTCGAGGAAGCCGGAGGCCAGCCCGGAGTGGCTCGAGCAACGTCGCCAGCAGTATCTGCGACTGGCCGGCATCGCCCCCGAGTTCGCGGTGATCGAAGCCGACCGCCCTCTCGACGCGGTCTTCGCCGACGTCGTGGAGAGCATCCGTACCCACTGGAAGGCCACGCCCACATGAGGATCCTCCTTGCCTCACCGATCGACCCGAAGGCGGTCCGGTCGCTGCGCCGGAGTCACGACGTCCACCAGCTCTCCACCACGGAACCCGGCGAGCTGGCGCGGGCCGCCGCGGACCGGGAAGCAGTCGTGCTGCGCAGCGGTGTCGTCCTGTCCTCGGACATCATGACGGCGGCGCCCGACCTCAAGCTCGTGGTGCGAGCCGGCTCAGGTCTGGACAACATCGACGTCGACCATGCACGCCGACGGGGCATCCGGGTGGTCCGGGTGGCGGGTATGTCGGCGCCGCCGGTGGCCGAGTTCACGTTCGCGCTCCTGCTGTCGCTGGCGCGCAAGGTGACCGTGGCCGACCGGTTGATCCGCATCGGAGAGTGGCCCAAGCCGCAGCTGGGCGGCGCGCTGCTGCGGGGCAAGGTGCTCGGCGTCGTCGGGGCCGGCAACATCGGCGGTCTGGTCGGCGAGATGGGGAGTGCCTGGGGGATGAACGTGCTCGGGTGCGTCGCTCATCCGGACGGCCGCGTCGCGACAGAGCTCGCGCATCGCGGGATCACCCTCACCGACTTCGACGACGTCGTCGACCGTGCCGACTTCCTGACCCTGCACGTGCCGCTGGACGAGTCGACTCACCACATGATCGACGGGACGGTGCTGGACCGGATGCGGCCCGGCTCCCTGCTCGTGAACGTTGCGCGCGGTGGCGTCGTCGACGAGAAGGCGCTGTACGACGCGCTCACCGAGGGCATCAGCGTGGCCGGCGCCGCGCTCGACGTACACGAGTCGGAGGGTGAGGGGACGGTGTCCCCGCTGGCGGAGCTGCCGAACGTCGTGCTCACCCCACACATCGGCGCCATGGCGCTGGACTCGCAGCGGCTCATCGGTGAACGCGTCACCGAGCTGATCGAGGCATTTCATCAGGGAACGCTCAACGAGGAGGTCCGCGATGGCGAACATGTTGTCTGACGAGACGAGGCCGGTGAACCGTGCCGACGAGAAGCGCGCCCGGTTGCGGGCCGGTCTCTCCGGCACCACCCCGGTCGTCGCCGTGGGCGCGCACGACGCCATGAGCGCCCGGTTGATCGAGGCGTACGGCTTCGATGCGGTCTGGGTGAGCGGCTTCGGGGTCTCCGCGATGGCGTACGGACTGCCGGACCTGAACCTGATCACGATGAGCGAGACACTCGACGTCACCCGCCGGATCGAGGGGGTGACGGACCTGCCCGTGGTGGTCGACTGCGACAACGGGTACGGCGGACTCAGCAACGTGGTTCGCACCGCCGTGGAGTTCGACCGGGCCGGGGTGGCGGCCGTGTGCATCGAGGACAACCTCTTCCCCAAGCGCAACAGCCTCTACCAGGGGCAGGCACAACGGGAGCTCGTGAAGACCGCGGAACAGGCCAGGCGGCTGCGTGCCGCCAAGGCGGCCCAGGAGTCGGAGACGTTCGTGCTGATCGCCCGGGTGGAGGCCCTCATCGCGGGCCACGGGGTCGAGGCCGCCTGCGAACGCGCGGTGGCGTACGCCGAGGCCGGCGCCGATGCCGTGCTCATCCACTCCAAGGACAAGTCCCTGTGGGAGATCGAGACATTCCTCGAGCAGTGGCACCGCACCGGGATCGACACACCGCTGGTCGCCGTACCGACACTGTTCCCCGACTACACGGCCGCGCAGCTGTCCGCCAAGGGGTTCGCGATGGTGATCCTGGCCAACCAGCCGATGCGCGCCTCGGTCCAGGCGATGGAGGAGACCTTGTCCATCCTTCGCGCGGAGGGCAAGCCCGCCGCCGCCGATCCGCACATCGCCAAGGTGGACCACATCTTCGACCTGGTGCACACCCGCGAGACCATCGAGGCCGAGGAGGCCGATGAGATTGCCTGAAGGCCGATCACCACGGTCGACGGCGTCGCATCACGCGCCGGCGGTCGTGATCGGCCTGGACAGCATCACCGGGCTGCAGACGGCGCGCATCCTGGCGGACCGTGGCGTCCCGGTCATCGGTGTGGTGGTCGACCGTCGGCACTGGGGTGCACACACCAATGCCTGCGTCGAGGTCATCGAGTCACCCCTGTGCGGCGACGGGCTGGTCCGGACACTGCAACCCCTCGGCCGTCGGCTGGACCGGACGGCCGTGCTGTTCCCGTGCACCGACGCCGCCGTCGACACCGTCTCGCGCAGGCGCGCGGAGCTCGCAGGACGGTTCGTGCTTCCGCTCTCGCCCCATCCGGTGGTCGAGATGCTGATGGACAAGGTCAGCTTCGCGCAACACGCAGTCGCCGCCGGTCTGCCGGTCCCCCGCACAGAGGCGCTGACCGGACGTGCCGACGCGGAGGCCGTGGCAGCGTCGGTCTCGTACCCCTGCGTGCTGAAGCCGCCGATGAAGTCCGCCACGTGGCTGGCCCGCACGAGCGCGAAAGGGTTCACCGTCCACGACGCGGATGACCTGCTGAACGTGTACGACTCGGTCGCGTCCTGGTCCCCCGAGCTCCTGGTGCAGGAGTGGGTTGCCGGCCCCGAGGCAGGACTCCTCTCCTGCAACGCCTACTTCGGCGAGGACGGCGCGCCGCTCACCACGTTCGTCGCCCGCAAGGTCAGGCAGTGGCCACCGGAAGTCGGGACGAGTGCGTCCGGCGAGGAGTGCCGTGACGACGAGGTCCTGAAAGCCACCCTGGGGGTGTTCGGCGGCGTGGGTTTCCGAGGGCTGGCCTACCTGGAGATGAAGCGGGACGTGCGGACCGGTCGGCTGATGATCATCGAGCCCAACGTCGGCCGCCCCACCGGCCGGTCGGCGATCGCCGAGGCCGGCGGGGTCGAGCTGGTCTTCACCGCCTACTGCGACGCCGCGGGGCTGCCGCTGCCGGACGCCAGGACGCAGCGGTACGGCGGCGCGAAGTGGCTGGACCTGCGCCGGGACCTGCAGGCTGCCGTGGTCGCGCATCGGCAGGGCACGCTGTCGATCGGTGAGTGGATCCGCTCGGTCCGGGGACCGAAGGCGCACGCCATCTGGTCGAGCCGGGACCCGGCGCCGTTCGCCGTCGACCTGGCGCACGCGGCCCGGGCGGGCGCGCGCATGCTCGGATCAGGCCCCGGATGGAGACACCATCATGAGAGGGGAAGGGCACTGGCCCGCTCAGTTCCGATTCCGAGTGCGCTCGACCAGGCTCGACCCTAGACTTTGTGAACTGCCGGAAGGGACTGCCCATGAAAGACGACGGCGACGTATTCGCGACCCTGGGTTGGGGGTCGCGCAGGTACGCCTGGGTGATCGCATTGTTCGTCGTGGCCCTCGGTATGTTCGTTCCCAGCATGCTCGACCGGGCGCCCGACCGGTATGAGGCGCGCGCACAGGTCGGTCCGGCGCAAGCTCTGAACCTCCCGAACCTCGACGCGCTTCCGCGGGTCGGGGAATCGGTCTTCAGCAACGGTGCTGTTGCCGAGTCGGTGCGCCGATCGGTCAGCCCACCCCTGAGCCGTTCGGTTCGAGTGGTGCCCGACCGCGTCGAGCTGGTGGCAGCACAGGACAACATCGTGTTCACCATCATCGGCCGCGGAGGTGACCCGGAGTCCGCGTCCCGGATAGCGAACATAGCGGCACAGACATTCGCGCTGGAGCTCAACAAGTATGCCCAGTCGGTCGGCTCGTTCGCCATCCAGCGAACCGCCACACCGCCCGCGCAGCCGGTGCCGAGGGTCGGCCAGGCGATGTCCATCGGTATCGGCGTGGTCTCCGGTCTCGCACTCGGAATCGGAATGGTGGCGCTGCTGCTCGTGTGGCGGAGGCCGGTCATCGACTTCTCCAGCGTCAAAGCGACCACGGGGGCGCCGGTGCTCGGCCGCCTGAAGGTCACGCCCTCCAGCGACGACACACGCGGGATGCCACAGCTCTGTCGGCTGATCCTGTCGGACGAGACGAACATGCTGTTCCTTGTGGGTCCACGAAGCACCCGTCGCGAGAGGCGACTACTCGCGTCCGAACTGTCCGAGGTAATCGCCTGGACCAGACACCTCGTCCCGCTCAGCGAACGAGACCCGCTCAATCGAACACGCCCACATTCCCGTTCCGGAAGTTTCCTGGGCCCTGAGGACTTCGTCGTCATCGACGAACCGACCCAGATTGAGATAGCTACCCGCCCAGCCACGTCGCTGGTGCTGCTGGTAGCCCGCGAAGGGATCTCCTACTCGGCACTGCGACGGCAGGCCGAGCAGTACTTCGATGGAGGAGCGGCCGGGGTGGTCCTGGTGCACGGAGCCCGTTGGCATCCCCGTTGGTGGGGGTCGAAGCGTCGTGCCCCCAAGATGGAGAAGGACGAGCCGAAGACGGCGCGAACCTGGAGGCCGGATGACCCGATCGCTTCCGGCGCATCCGACTGATCGCTCAGGACACCGGCGGCGAGGTGCGCCCGATCGCTGACGGGCGTACGGCCCGTCCACTGCCAAGCCCCGGCTTGCCAACCTCATCGAGACTCACGTTGCGGTAGAGGGCGATCATGATGAGCACCATCCAGAAGAACTTGAACTCCATGCTGGAGAGGAAGAAAACGGAGAATGCCAAGCCGACGGCAGCGCTCAGTGGTGGCGCCCGGAGTCCGATCGGGAGGCGTGCAGCCTCGACCAGCGCCAGCGCCAAGCCCCAGGTCAGCAGGATCAAGCCCGGCAGGCCGAGCTCAACGACGGCCAGCAGCCACAGGTTGTGCGGTTGGTAGGAGCCCTCGTCGCCCCGGAGGACTCGGGCTTCCGGCACGGATGCCTGAGTCTCGGCATACACCTTGGGATACGTTCCCCAGCCGGAGCCGTACAGGCAGTAGTCCGGACACGCCGCGAGACCGACCTGCCAGATATCGGTCCGCCCCGATGACGATGTCGCCGACTCGAACGTGCGGGAGGCCACGCCGGCCGGATGGTAGACCCAGACCAGGACTGCTGCGACCAGTCCGGCGGCAAGCGTCATGAGGATGCCCTTGCGCGCCTGCCGCGGACCGGACAGGGCCATCGTGACCAGCACCAACCCAGTGGCAAGGGTGCCGGTTCGTGAGCCCGTCATCAGAACACCGCAGAACATGAGGGCCACAATCGCGGCATAGGCCAACTTGCGAATCCGCTCAGACTCCTGGAAGGCGCGACTCAGCGCCAGCGTGAAAGGGAGCAGCAAGGACACCGCTTGGACGCCCGGGCCGAGCAGATCATTGCCGAACCGTCCGTCCGGTGCCGGACCGCCTCCGGCCTCGGCGGGAAACCCACCCAGGACCAACAGCTGGTAAAAGCCATATCCGACCACCGCCACGCCGCCGACGAGCAGCCCGTTCTCCGTGCGCCTCAGGGCCGTGCGGTCGACGTGACTCATGGCGGCGAACAGGTAGACGAGCACGAGGCTGCCGAGCACGGCCAGGCCGTTGATCGTCGTTGAGCGCTCGATGGTCCACAGGGTTGTTGCACAAGCGGTACCGAGGAACAGCAGCCAGACCCCTACAGACTGTGACAACCGCCGTGCCGACCGCCGGTGCGTGATGAGCTGCAGCACCAGGCCGGCGGCGAGCAGCATCCCGATCAGCGACGACACAGATCCATACCGGGAGGGTCCGACTGAAAGACCTCCGCCGAACGGGATCAGGGCGGCGAAGATGGGCAACGCCACTCGCATCGGATCGCGAAGGCAAGCGACCACCAGAGCAAGCGCGAACGGCGCTGCGAGCAGTATCAGCAGCCACGACGTCATAGGACCATCCTGTCTACCTTCGGCTCGGGTCGTAGCCCTCGGCCACGACCTCCCAGTAGGACGAAGTGAACGGGAGCCCGCACAACGCGTCGGCGGGGAGGCTCCACACCTCGCCTCGTCCTTCCGACTCCGTGTCCTCCAGCTTCAAGGCTGTAGTGCCTCCGGAGTCACCGATGTACATGCCATAGCGTTGGAGCGCCTCGGCGATGACGAGCGCCTCCGGGTCGAGGTTCATGTCGTCCAGATCGAGAGAGGCCTTGATGCGCAGCCGCAGCCCTTGCGGGGGGACCGCGGGGTCATCTCCGTCGTAGTCGCCGTCAGACCCCACCATCGGAAAGACGTACCTGTCCGCCGCCTGCGGACCGACGGCGATCTTCAGCACGTGCCGGATGGCACCGGCCTCCACCTCCTCCCACGCGACCGCCATCGTGGCGCCGTTGTTCCCACGATGTGTGCCGAGGTTTCGGGGATCGTCGGAGCGCCCGGTCCGGTCATGGAGGCCGTTCGACCTCAGATAGGTCACTGTTGCGCCCGTCGCGGTCCAGGTCTCGGAATCTTCGTCGAACTCTGCGTCGGTCAGCGCGACGACATATCCCCGCTGCTTGTCGTAGACCGTCATGCTGCCATCGCTGTTGTCAGCGGGCTCGGCTCCCTCGGGTATGCGCACGTCTTCCAGCTCCGGCAGATGGTCGCCCGGATACCCTTCGAGGTCGTACTCCGGATCGGAGGGCTCGGCCCAGTAGATCGGGTGACCCCAAGGACTGCCCGACGCTCCGGCCAGCATCAGACACCCCGGGCCGCTTTCTGGGGCAGTGCGGAGATAGTCGAGGATCTCGTCTCCGTCCGGGTGTTCTGGTGCACCGGCCGGAAGCGCCGTGTTCCACCACGAGTCATTCTCGAAGGCTCGGTAGGCCGGCTGGGACGGCTGGGACGGCTCGGACGCGGAGTGACTGGCCGTCGGGCTGCCTTCGGACGCCTCCGACGAATCCGGCCCGGTCAGCCGCTGCTCTTCGGTCGGGGAGTCCTCCGCCGCCGCCACCATCGCGACACCGACGAGAGCAAGTACCGCGGCGCCCAAGAACGCCGAGCCGCGAAGTCCGCTCGATCCGGCATTGACTGCTCGGCGATGTTGTCCCTGCTTGTGCGGACTGCTCCTCGCCACCCTGCCATGATAGTTGTCAGGGCTCGGCGTGCCTACCGGTCGAGGCGCCGCCGATGGTCAAAAGGAGTAACGAATGAGCAGTCCAGGCCCACCGCTCAAGGTGCTCTCAGTGGTGGGTGCAGGGCGAAGCGGCACCACCGTGCTCGCCAGCATTCTTGGAGAAGTGGACGGCTTCGCGAGCGCCGGCGAACTGCGTTGGTTATGGGAGCGCGGTGTCAAGGCCGAGCGCCCGTGCGGGTGCGGCAACATCCCGGCGCGTTGTCCGGTGTGGTCCCCCGTCATCACTCAGGCAATCGCGCCCTTTGCCGCGACCGCTCTGCCCGGGAGGGTGGAAAGCATCATCTCGTCGCAGCACGAGCTCGCCCGACGACGTAACCTCATCCGCGTCCTGCAGAGCATCGATCACCCCGAGCACGAGGCGTGGCCCGCACTGCAGACGGTACGTACGGTGACCGGTTCGGCGTGCAGGGCTCTCGCTGACGTGACCGCCGCCAGGGTCGTGGTCGATACGTCGAAGCGGCCCCTGGACGCGGCCATCCTTGCTGGTGTGAAGGGGTTGGACCATTACGTGCTTCACATCGTGCGCGACCCCCGCGCGGTCGTGCACTCATGGCGTCGGGCGAAGTCGTTCACGACCGAAGGCACGACCCGGACGATGGGAACCAGGAGCCTTCCATCCACGGTCCGCCGCTGGATCTCGAACGGCGTCTCTGCGGAGGCTCTGCGCCGCCGCATCCCTGCCTCACGTTGGCTGCACATCCGGTACGAAGACTTCGCCGCCGAGCCGCGGGCTGTGGTCGAGAGCATTCTTGCGTTCCTCGGCGAGAACGCCGGAATCCCCTTCACCGACGACCATACGGTGATGCTTCATCCGAACCACATCGTCGCCGGGAACCCGAGCAGGTTCACGACGGGCCACGTCACCATCCGCGCCGACGAGGAGTGGAGAAGGTCGATGACGCAAGGCGATCAACGGCTGGTGGGGCTCCTGACGATGCCGCTGATGCTGAAGTACGGCTATCCCGTTCGGCACGCGGCCCGCGGTTAGCGTGCCAGACCCCTGGTGACGACCCGAAGGGGCCATTGCGGTGCGCTTCGCGCCAGGCGTATAACGGCGAGAGTAGCTCGGCTTCCGGCAGAGCTGACCGAAAGGTGAACCCATATGCCGACCGGACGGCTTCCGAATCTACTCGTAGCAGGCGTGCCCAAGGCCGGCACGGGATCGCTGTTCGCCTACCTGGCCCAACATCCTGACATCTGCCCGGCCGATGAGAAGGAAGTGGGCTACTTCAACTTCTTCAACCCGCGCCGTCACACCGGAACGCCTCCGGCGCTCGACACCTATCGCCGGCACTTCGCGCATTCCGTAGGTGAGCGGTACGCCTTCGAGGCGACGCCGACGTACTCCTACGGGGGACGCCCTGTGATCGACGCCATTCGTGAGAATCTGGACACGCCGAAGATCATCCTGTCTCTTCGTGACCCTGTGGAGCGGCTGTGGTCGGCCTACACCTTCCAACGCGAGCTGGGCAATATCACGATGCTGCGGTCGTTCGAGGAATACCTCGCGGCCTGTGAACGTCGTGAGCGGGACGGCAGCGATCTCGTTCCACGTGACCATCTCCACGGGCTCTACATCGGCTTCTACGCGAACTACGTCCCCTTGTGGCTCGATGCCTTCGGCCCGGACATCAAGGTGATCTTCGCCGAGGACCTCTTCCGCCACCCGACCGCCGTCATGGGAGATGTCTTCCGGTGGCTCGGCATCGACGACACCGTCCTTCCCGAGCTGGATCTGGCGCCGCGCAACAAGACTCAGCACCCCCGCAGCATGCGAGCTGCGCGCATCGCCTACTCCATCAAGCGCTCGGGCGACCGGATGCGGTTGCTGCCACCCGCTGTGCGCGATCCGCTGCGGCGTGTCTATGCCTGGGGAAACACAGGACGGCCGCCGGAGAAGATGACCGCTGACGTACGGCGCCATGTGGTCGCGCTCTACGCAGAGTCGAACGAACAGACCGCGCGGGCGTTGACTGCTCAGGGCTACCGGAACCTGCCGGCCTGGCTCGCGACAGGCGCCTCGCAGCAGCCCGCCGAGGGGCCGCGTCGGCCGACCTCAGCCGATGAACCTGCCTACCAAGGGGATCCGCCGGAGCTCAGGGAAGGTATCGCCTAGCTGCAGCGCCTGTCGGCTGCACACCAGAACCGCCAACGACACCAGAGCTGCAGCCGTGACGCTTGCGACGATTCCCGGTGACGCCAGAAGCTGGAATACCCACAGGGCCGCAGTGCCACCGAGGATCGCCGCGTAGCAGGCGATGCACTGTCGGTCGATGAACCGGCTCTTGATGCTTCCCCGAAGCGCCCACTGGTTCAACAAGTTCTGGCTGACCAGCGCAATGCAGTTCGCCGTGGCGATACCTACCGCGGCGAACCGTTCGGCCAGCAGCACACACAACCCGATATTCATCACTGCGATGAGAACATTGACGTAGACCAGGTACCGGATTCGTCCACAGACCTGCAGCGCATACGCGTTGAAGCCGAGCATGACGTTGACGTAGTAGCCGACCGCAAGGATCGCGAGCACCGTTGCGGACTCGGCGTAGCGTTCCTCGAACAGTGTGACCGTCGTCGCGGGCGCCAGCGGTCCGGTGAGAGCAAAGATCGGGAACGTGAACACCGCCACGAAGGCGGCCGTGTGCCAGTAGCTGTTCCGTAGCCCGGCAATGTCCGCACGTGCGTACAGCCGCGCTATGGCGGGAAGGAAGAGGGTGGCGAAGGATGCGGTGATCGCCGTGTTGAGTCGGGCCGAGCTGAACACAGCGCGGTAGTTGGCTACCTCGACGGCCGAGTGGAAGTAGCCGAGTACCAGCACACCGCCCACCGTCATCGAGAGGAGCGCCAGCTCTCCGGTGATGAGTGGGAACGAGAACTCGAAGACCTCACGGAACGGCACGGTGATCTGGCGCGGCCTGAGTTCCTTCAACAGGCCCCGTTCCCGCAGGACCTGGACCAGCAGCGCGAGGTAGAGCAGAAGTCCGACGAGCGCGGCAACGACGTACCCGACAGCCAGAAAGCCCACACCCGCGCCCGAGACGACAAGGATGACCACGACGGTGAGGCGCAGTCCGGGAGCAAGCAGGTGCTTCCGGAAGAAGATTGCACTCGGTTTGCTGAACACCGCGAAAAGCGAGACGAACACCTGGTCCATCGCCTCGAGTGGTGAGAGGAACACCAGGATGAGCACCAGTCCGACTGCCGCATCGCTCTGGACAACTGACCCGATCAGTGCGTCGCTGAACAGGTACAGCGCCCCGATGAAGAGCACGCTGGTGGCGAGGATGGTCCCGACGGCGAGGAACATCGCGCCGAACATACGGCCGTAGTCGCGCTGCTCCTCGTACGTGGCCATGAACCTGCTGAGGAGTCGACCCTGTCCCAGGCTGAGAAGCACCCGCCCGACCCCCGCTAGCGCGAGAGCGTAGGCGAAGGCGCCGAAGTCCTCCTTGGTCAACGTCCGCACGATGATCACCTGCGTCGCCATACCAAGGACAAGGGCAAGGACCCGGCCGAGCATCAGGAGTGCAGACCCACGGACCTGCTCGCGCTGCAGGTCCGTTGCATCGTCGCTGTCGGGAGACTCGCCGGGGCGGCTCGCAGGTGGCTCGAGGCTGCTCGCTACCGCCGGGCGCGCCGTTACTGTCCGGCGACCGCGCTGCCGTCCTCGCATATAACCCTTCCCCCGCTGTCACGGACGTGGGACAGAAGCCGCACACCCCTCATGATCCGGTCGTCCCTCATCTCTTGCTGAACCGCGTACCGGGCCGCTAGCCGGGTACGTTCGGCCGGGTCACTTCGTCCAGTCGCCACCACCCCGTCGGCGCCTGCGAACGCAGGCTCTTGATGCGGGTCGCCAGTCGCCCGGCGGATGAGGTGTTCGCGGCGATCACGAGCTTGACCTCGTCGACACTGCCCTGCGGGACGTCCTCCTGACCGTACTTGGAGCCGATCGCCAGCGGAAAGGTGTTGCTGATGGAACCGAGCTCAGTCCGCTTGGAGGTAACCGTCGGGCCGACGAACACGCTCCAGGTCCGACCGACGCGTGCACAGCCGATCAGGTGCCAGGATCCGTCGGCGACGTCCGCCTCGCCGTCGATGACCCAGGCCTCATGCCCGTCCGAGTCCTTTGCGCTGCACTTGACGCGCCCGCGGGGCATGATCTCCACCTTGAACTCCCCGCTCGCGGTGTAGGCCAAGCCCTTGCGAATGATGTCGTAGGTCTCCCCCGGCTGTGGCTCCACCGTGAAGTTCACCCAGGCGGAGAACATGAAGTCGTCGGTTCCCGGGTTCAACGACGAATGTGAGGGAACCTGCACCCAGGACCCGAGACGGTCGAACGAGTAGGAAGTGCCCGCATGCCCGGGAAGGCCCAGGACGGGACTGCCCTGGTTCACACCGTGGTTGCCGTTGCCAGAGCTGTCCGTTGCCACCAGTTGCGGCTCTCGGGGCAGCACTGTCCCGGTAGTTGTGTCCTCCGCCGGAGCGTTGAAGAACAGCCACCCCATCGCTGCCAGCGCCGCAACGGGCAGAAGCAGCCCCACCACCATAAGTCTCACGACTATGCCCCCAAAGGCCGTCGGCAACCGAGGTTCCGTCACCCCTGTCGACTTTATGCATGCGTCGGACTCCTGTACACAGCCAAAACGGGTGGTTTGGTCGCCCGCTGCCATGACCCCCCATTCGGATGATTCACCCGGAGTCCCCCACGTCATACGATGACTCCAACGTGACCAAAGAAGGGAGCCGACCATGGTCGGCGATGCCCCGACTCCGAACTTCCTCTACATCGGGACCAGCAAGGCGGGTTCCACGTGGCTGTTCAACGCCCTTGCCCATCACCCCGACGTCTTTCTCGCCTCGAGCAAAGGTCTGTACTTCTTCGACCAGCACTTCTCGAACGGCACGGACTGGTATCTCGGACAGTTCGCCGGAGCCGGCGGCAAACCGGCGATAGGAGAGATCTCGCACAGCTATCTGTCCTCACCCGAGGCACCTGGCCGTATCGCGGATCTCAACCGCGACATGCGACTGCTGGTGTGTCTCCGTGAGCCTGTCGACCGTGCGTTCTCGGACTATCTCGACCTGGTGAAGAACGGGCAGTACAACGGCCCGTTCAAGGACGCCTTGGACCGCTACCCCCGCCTTCTGGACCGCGGCATGTACGCCACGCATCTCCAGCGGTACTTCGACCGGTTCCCGTCGCAGCAGATGCACATCCGACTTTTCGACGACCTCCGCACCGATGCCCAGGCCTACGCCGATGATGTATTTCAGTTCCTCGGCGTCCGGCAGTTCACCCTGCCGCCCGCACACCTGAAGACCCGGATGCCCGCGGGGAAGCCCCGCAGCGACGCCGTAGCGGGGCTGGCCAAGTCGACTTCCAGGCTCGTGAAGCGGGCCGGTCTGACCGGCGTCCGCGCGCGGGCGAAGCGCTCGGTCCTGCTCCGGCAGGCGCTCTACCGGCCGTACGCCGAGGACCGCCCTGCGGTCGATCCGGTGCTGGCCGTCGAGCTGCGGCAGGTGTTCTCTGAGGAAGTCGAACAGCTGGACTCGATGCTGGACGCCCCGGTGTCCGCTCAGTGGGGATATCGGGAAGCAAGCCCGGACAGCGCTGGACGTCCGTGAGGACGGCGGCCCACAGGGACGAACGGTCAGCGCCTCAAGACTCAGCCGAGTCGGCCGACGAGAGGAGGCGGGCCGCCTCGCTGCGCAGGTAGGGGACGGCCAGGCGTACGGAGACCGCGCGAGCCTGCGTGCGCCAGGATCCGTGGGACTCGTCCACGAGCGCCGACCACTTGTCGAGCATGATCAAGAGCTGGTAGCAGGAGAGCTGTGCCGCCGGCACGGGCGACTCACCGCAGTATCCGCGGATCACCTGTGACTCACGGCGCTGCATCCCCTCCCTGTCGTAGGCCAGTCCATGGGTGTGCAGCTGCAGACCCAGCAGTCGCATTGCCACGAGGAACCGGCACAGGTCCTCGTAGCGGGGAACGGCCCAGCGAGGCATCGGATCGAAGACCGTGAGTCGGGCGCCTTCCCCTGCGAACATGTTGCGCGGGGCGTAGTCACCGTGGCCAACCACCATCGGCAGCCGTTCGGGCAGGACGCTTTGAGCAAGCTGGGCTCCCCGGGTGGCGATATCGCCGACGGATCGCCGGCCGATGCGACTTCTGAGGAACTCGTCGTAGGCGTTGAAACGATCAACGACGTCCGCGCGCCTGGACTGGCGGGCCGGGAGGTCGTCGATGAGCATCGACGTCTGGAACGTCCGGAGCCAGATGCCGGCACGTCCCCAGACCTCTGTTGCCCCTCGGTTCCGGGCGGACCGCTTGTTGAAGGAAAGCCGCCTCTCCCCCACGAGCAGCTCGCGCAACGTCCCGGCGGCCACGTACTCCATGAGGATCGTGTCCAGATCCACCAGATGGTCGAGGGGCCGCACGGCTCCGAACATCGGGCTCGCGTCGGCGAACGTCGCGTGGATCGAACGCAGTCCGGCGTACTCGAGAGCGGTCAGCTGGGACACCGACAGCTGGTCCGTCGCCAGTCGCGGCCGCCTGCGGGCACCGTCGTCGTTCCCAGCCGGTTGCGACACTCCGCGCCGCACCTTCGCCAGAATCGTCGGTTGTCGTGACTCCTGCTCGGTGTAGACCGCGTACAACAGCGCTCGTGGCCGACTGGTGACCAGCCGCAGACGCACTGTCGGCCGTCCGCCGCCCTGCGGGAACCAGGCCTCAGCGTGCTCGGCGACCCGACGCTCGATCTCCCGTTCGATCATCCGCTGGTTCGCGCCGAACGGCGTGCCCGGGCCGGCCGTCATCGCTGCCGACCGTCCACCGTCTGCGCGTCGTGCGGTGACCGAACGATGGCCCACGCGGCACGGATGTCGCGCACGGATCGGCCGTGCTGCACCTTTCGCAAGGCGTCGACGAGTCTGACTGCCCGGCGTGAGCGAACCCGGGCGAGGGCTTGCTGCACGCGGTCCAGCTGAGCCGCCAGCTCTTCCGGGCTGGCATCGATCACGACCGTCGGCGGCCGGAGGTCGAAGTCGATCCGTCCTTCCCATCGAGGCCGTCTCAGCGCCAGGTCGTCACCGGTCGCGGTCCACTTCCGGGAGTTCTCGGCCGGAGTGAAGCGGTCACGTAGAGCGGGGTCGACCGGGTCGTACCCGAAGAAGGCCGCCAGGTCGGCCGTACCTTCCAGCGCTCGGTAGTCCTCGACTGTCGCCGCCTGGGTCCACTGGACGGCTCGTCTGGCGTCGATCGGGTCGTGCGAGATCGTGCTTCCCTCCACCGCGCGCGGCGCGCCCTTTTCTCGCTGCACCCGGTGGTGTTCCAGGACGGAGGGACTCCACGGCTCGTCCAGGTGGGCGAGGACCTCGCGAAGCACTGGTTCGCCCTCCAGCACAAGATCCTCGTAGCGGCACAGTGCGAAACGCTGTCCCAGGGTGCTCCCGGCGCGCACCATGTCGAGATTGGTGGCAGTCCAGTAGGAGAGGGCGGCAGGGAAGGTGTAGTGGAACTTCTTCCGGAGCGAAGCAGCGACTGCTCCAGGGTGCCGGACGATTCCCACGAACACAGCGCCGGGGAACACCCGCGCCATCTGGGCCATGTGCGCGGTGTGGAAGGGGGTCTTCTCCCCCCAACGTGTTTTTCCCTGCTCGAGCGCGTAGCGGCGGAACAGGCCGTCGTAGAACTCCCGCAGTCGCTCGTCCATCTCCTTCTCAGTCCAGCCGAGCCGCTGGTACCAGCCCCTCCCGAACTGCCAGTTGGGGATGTCCTTCGCGGCGAGCAACGCGCCCATGAACCCGGTTTCGCCGCCGATCGCGATGTTGGGATGGCTGTCGAGGATGAGCCTCAGCATGGTCGAGCCCGACCGCATGGAGCCGACCACGAACACCGGCCCCGGCGGACGTTCGCCAGGTTCGTGCGGCGCTCCGTCCATTCCGTTCGCGTCGGTCATCGGTGGACTCCCGCGGTGGCGCGGCGGCCGCGCCGGAGGAGTTCGTACGGGAGTCCGGTTCGCAGGGTGAGGTAAGGCCGGGCGGACTTCACCCGCAGCCCCGTCAAGCTGTTCCCCCGGTAGAGCCCGACGCGGGGCACCGCATAGGGACCAGGAGCCTCCTTGGCCTCGGGCAGGGTGAACGCATGGGTGTAGCCGGCTCGTTGGGCGGCGGCTCGCACCGACTCGTTGTGCCGTCCACGCGGGTAGGCAAGCAGAGTGACCGGATGACCGAGCAGGGTCTCCAGCAGCTCCCGGCTGTCTCTGAGGTCTCGTACACAGTCCTCGAAGCTCAGCGCGGTCAGATCGGCATGGGAGTAGCTGTGCGACTCGAAGCTGACGCCGGCAGCCTGCATCTCCTTGACCTGGTCCATGTCCAATGTCTTGAGCTCGTACGTGGGCGGCGTGTCCACCCAGTCCACGCCCTGCCCGGCAGTGGTCAGCGTCTGTGCGACCAGGAAGACCGTCGCCGGCAGCCCATGGCGGGACAAGACCGGCAGCGCATGGTCGTAAACACTGCGGAAGCCGTCATCGAACGTGAGTGCAGCCGTCGCTCGAGGCAACCTTCCTGAGCTGTCCAGCCGACTCAGACTCTCCGAAAGCGGAACGACAGCCCGTCGTCGAGCGAGCCATGCGCACTGCGCGGCAAAGTATTCGGGGGCGACGGACATCGGAGATGTCCAGTCCGGATCCACAGCGTGGTAGCACAGGATAGTCATCGCCCGGCGTCCTGCACGGAGACGTACACATCACTCACCGCTTGCGCGGTCATCCGGCTGGAGAACTGCTCCACCACCCGACACCGACCGGCGTTGCCCATCTGACGGCGCGCCTCGTGGTCTGTCAGAAGGTTTCTCAGCGCGTCGGCAAGCAGTCCTGGCGATCGACTGGGCACGACGTAGCCGGTTTCGCCATCGACGACGACTCGACTCACGTCTCCGACATCGGTCGCCACCACTGGAAGGCCGGCCGCCATGGCCTCGAGGACTGACAGCGGCATCGCTTCCCACCACGATGGCAGGCAGAACACGTCCGCTTGGGCGTAGGCCGCCGGCATTTCGTCCGGGCGGCGCGTGCCGAGGAGGGTCGCACGCCCTTCCGCGGCGGCTCGCACCGGCTCGGCTGCCGCTGGGCCTTCGTCCGGAGTCCCCCCGAGGAGCCACAGCTCATGCGGGACCCCTTCGTCCTGCAACATGACGGAGGCTTCGATGAGGTCGAGGACACCCTTCCGCTCAGTCAGCAGTCCGACGTACAGGATCCGAGGCGGCTGGTGAACCGGGTCGGCGGTGGAGTACCGCGAGGCGTCCACACCATTGTCGATGAGCCTGACCCGGGTTTCGCCCAGCGCGGCGGCGAGGGAACGCCTCCCCGCGCTCCACACCGCGACCACCGAGTGCGCGGGCAGCATGGCCGCCCGCATCACCATCCGGGTTCGTCGGGTGGTGAGCCAGGTTTCGATGTTTCCTCCGTGGGCATGAACCACGACGGCGCAACCGCGCTGGCGGGCGGCAAGCGCGAGGAGTCCCGCCCGAAGCACGGTGACGGTAGGCGCCAGTGCCGAGTTGATGTGGACGATGTCCTGTCCACGGGCCGACCTCCAGACAGCAACCGCGTCCCTGATCGTCCGTGCGACGTTGACGATCGACGCTTCACCACCTTGGGGCGTCCCGTGGTGGGCCACGTTGAGGAAGGTGAGGTCGTGCTGCCTCGAGAGGTCGCCGGCGCGCAGGTCGTTGAGGAAGCTCGGGATACCGCCCCGATCCGGAGCTCCCTTGCCGACGAGGAGGACCCGACTCATGGGGTGTGCTCCCGGCTGGTCACTCCTACAGCGCCGGCCAGATCGGCATACCTGTCGTACAGGTGCTCGGCCTCGTGAAGGAGCGACCGGGAATGCGAAGATCGCAACAGGGTCTGGATCTCCGCCTTGTGTTGCTCACGCTCAGACGACGGCCTACCGACGTGCGTCTCCAGAACCTGCCCGTTGCACTCCAGGCGGTTCATCTCCTCGACGAGCAGGAACGCAGCCGCCTGGTTCTCCGCTGTTGGACGGTACGGCGCGAAGGACGTCTGGAACCGCTCGTTGACGGCCGTGATCACGGAGCCGAAGTCCGACACCACTTGATCGAAGAGACCGACCACGAATCGGTCCTTGACGCGCCATGCCGTGCGGTAGAAGTCCAGGTACTCGACCAGGGCATCCTCCGGCGTCAAGGTCGGCCGCCGCACGAGGTAGCTCGACACAGCGTCGGCCGGTTGCCGGATCAGCACCACCGCGGGCAGTCCGAGACGAACCGCACGAAGCAGGTGCGGTGCGCCGTGCAGATGCCTGCCCACGTGAAGCTGCTCTCCGTTGGCGACGATGAACGCCGCCACGCTGAAGGTGTTGCCGGAGCGCAGAAAGCCGTCGATCACGATCGCGGTGTCGCGGCGAGCCAACGTTCTGCGCTTTCCCGGGCGCATGAGCATGGCGGCATCCCACAAGTAGGGAGTTCGCGCCAACGGTCGCCGGGCGTGATGCCGGAGACGGTCGACCGCACGCCGGAAGGTCACGAGGTCACGCTACCGCCGGTGTGCGGACCAGATCAGGCGATCGTCAAGATTTACCGGAGCACGACGAAGTCGTTCCAGGAGATGCTCTTGAGCGCATCCTGGCCCAGCCGGCCGTTCCACACGCGCCGGACATCGTTCTCCTGCTCCGCCTTCAGACATGACTGAGATCCCGAGTTGTCCCCGATGTAGCACCCGTAGTTCTGGAGGGTCCGCGCGATGACCATAGCTTCCGGAGACAGCCGACGACGGCTCAGGTCGACCCACGGCGCGATGGCGATCCGTTCCCCTTCCGCGCCGAACCCGTACTTCTCCCCTTCGCACCCGACCATGGGGCTCCGGTGGCCGTCCCGAGTCCGGGTCTCGACAAGGAACATGTGGAGCACGTGGCCAAGATCCGTGTCGTTGGCGACGCCGTATCGAACCAGGTCCCTACGAATCACCATGGCATCGGAGATGCGGCCACGGCTGGTGAAGTTACGCGCATCGTTCGACCACGGGTTGCGGTGATCCAGGCCGTTGGAACGGTGATAGGTGATCGCGCCGGCTGTGGCCTCGATCAGGTGGTCACCCACCACCTTCGCGTTTGCGCAGAACATCGTGAAACCGGACGCCCGGTCGATCACGCACAGCGGTGAGTCGTCGGTGCCGGTGAGCATTCGCCCGAGCCACTCCGGTGCATGGAAGCCACGACGCTCCAGGCGACGTGCCCGTTCGTTGTGGTCGCCCGTGAGCCTCCAGATCGGATCATGCGCAGTGCCCATGGCGTAGGCCGTCCCCCACATGTTGCCGTCAACGCCGTTGATCCGGGGATACGACCAGTCACGCTGGTCCGGATGGCGGCGCATGAACGACCGGAACGCGCGGGTCCGGGCGCGGTTGATCGCTGACCCCCGGACCGGTGTCCGGAAGTAGGAATCGTTGCGGTAGGCGACGAACGGGCGCCTCCGGGCGGCGTACGCGGGGGTCTGCGCGGCCCACGTGCCGGCCGTGGCGCCCAGAGCGGCGGCGGCCATGCTTGTTCGGAGGAGGTCGCGACGTGTCATTTCGTGCATAGCGGATATGTCCCGAAAGGTGTGGAGAGCGGTCGGAATAGGCTACACGCCCCACATCGACCGCATCCGG
This sequence comes from Nocardioidaceae bacterium, assembly GCA_025966335.1. Classification (GTDB taxonomy): domain Bacteria; phylum Actinomycetota; class Actinomycetes; order Propionibacteriales; family Nocardioidaceae; genus Nocardioides_C. The sequence continues at coordinate 1,245 of JAICRS010000011.1, read as the reverse complement.
TCTGTCACGGATCGGGCGTGTCTGAGATAACCTCTCTCCGCCAAATCGATTGTCCGGGCAGGGGCACGTTCTACGATGTGCCCGGTACGTCGGGCGGTCCGGAAGCGGGGTGTGCAGGTGCACGGCGAGGAACTGGTCACCGTGGTGATCCCCGCGCGCAACGAGGAGCAGTACCTCGACGCCTGCCTGGAATCAGTTCTGACCCAGGACTATCAGGCGCTCCAGGTCGTGGTCGTCGACGGTGACTCCAGCGACCGGACCGCTGAGGTGGTACGCCTCCGGATGGCGGAGGACGCACGGGTCGAGCTTGTGCACAACTCGCTGCGCAACATTCCGTCGTCACTGAATCTGGCCCTCGCGCACGCGGACGGCACGTGGCTGGTTCGGGTGGACGCCCACTCGACGATCAGTCCGGGTTACGTGCGCCTGGCCGTGGACCGCCTCCGGGAAGGCACCTGGTCCGGGGTCGGTGGGCGAAAGGATGCCGTGGGCCGGACGCCTGCGGGACGGGCCATCGCCGTGGCGCTGTCCAGCCGGTTCGGTGTGGGTAACTCGACGTACCACTTCGGGACCACTGCGCAGGAAGTGGACCACCTGCCGTTCGGTGCCTATCCCGTCCAGGTCGTTCGCCAGGTCGGCGGCTGGGACGAGGATCTCGCTGCCAATGAGGACTTCGAGTTCGACTACAGGCTCCGCCAGGCCGGTCACCGCCTCCTCTTCGACCCGCGGATGGTGATCAGCTGGCACTGCCGTCAGTCGATCGCCGACTTGTTCCGGCAGTACCACAGATACGGTCGCGGCAAGGTCGACGTGGCCTGGCTGCACCCGGACTCGCTGCAGGTACGACATCTTGCACCGCCGGCGTTCGTCGCCTACGCCGCTGTGGGACTGTTGTTGAACGCACGTCACCCCACACGGTGGATGGCGATGCTGGCCCCGTACGCGGTAGCGCTGGGCGCCGAGTCCGTCCGCTCGGGCCGACAGCTGAAGACTCCGGCTGAACGGGTACGGCTTCCACCGGCCTTCCTGGCCATGCATATCGGTTGGGGAGTGGGAGTCTGGTCGGGGCTGCGCACGACATTGCTGCAGCAGCTCGGGGAACGGCTGGCCGAACGACGTCGGCGATAGCCACTCCGGACTACTCGTCGGATCCGGTTCGCCCACCCTTTCTGGGGATTGTTGGCGGTGCCGCGCCGACCCTAGTCTGTGACGCACGACTCGGGTGGAGGCCTGCCATGCGCCAGT
>JAICRS010000164.1 GCA_025966335.1 Nocardioidaceae bacterium | reverse complement strand
GGAACTGCACGGACTCCGTGAGTTCTCCGTGGTGACCTCCCGCGCTGTCGCCCCGCTGGACCGGTTGCTGGCTTGGTCGATGCCGCTTGTGCGGCAGGGAGGGACACTCGTCGCGATGAAGGGGTCGTCCGCGGCGGACGAGGTTCGGGCAGCGCAGAAGGCGCTCAGCCGGTTCGGGGCCGGGGAGGTGACCGTGGCGACGTACGGCGATGAGCTGATTGATCCGCCCACCACAGTGGTCCGAGTGGAGGCTACTCGACCCTCCGGGTTAGGTTTGCCGGCGAACGCGAGACCACCTGCTGCACGGAAGCAGCGGTCTGCGCCCCGGAAGAAGAAGTCCACGTCGCGCAAGAAGGGTCGGTGACGGGTGCCCACGTCGGATCAGGCGACATCCACAGATGTCGGGGTACTGGCGGGTTTGGGGTGGCCCGAACCGGTCGATATCCACCCAGTCGGGGCATTGGGGTGGCCCACATCACAGAGATATTCACAGAATCCACAGAATCGTCCACAGGACTGTGCTCTCGATCCGATAGAGGCAGTTTCACGTGAAACGATTCCTGTCGGGCCCGCCTCGTCGGATCCGTCCGTTTCACGTGAAACAGTGATCTCCGTCCCCCCAGACACAGATTCCAAGGAGTCCTCCGTGCGACAGTCCGACCTGACGGACACCTCCCGGTTCGGTCCGCACCCGGCTCCCGGGTCGCCGTCGTACCGGACCGCGGGGGACATCGCCGCCGCAGGCGTGTTGACCGATGATGAGAGCACGCCGCTGGCACGCTCGATCGAGCATCAGCTGCTGGTGAAGGAGGGTCGTCGGCTGCGGGGTCCGCTCCCCCGACCGGCCCGGACCCGGGTGATGGTGGTCGCGAACCAGAAGGGTGGGGTGGGGAAGACCACGACCACCGTGAACATGGCAGCGGCGCTGGCCCAGCACGGGCAGCGGGTACTGGTCGTGGACCTGGACCCCCAAGGCAATGCGTCCACGGCGCTGTCGATCGACCACCACCGGGGCACCCCGTCCACCTATGACGCCCTGGTCGACGGGGTACCGCTGGTCGACGTCGTCCAGCCCAGCCCGGAGATCGACGGCCTGTTCGTGGTCCCCGCGACGATCGACCTGGCCGGCGCCGAGATCGACCTGGTCAGCCTGGTGGCACGCGAGAGCCGGTTGCGGAAGGCGATCCATGCGTTCCCGCTGGTCTTCGGCGACGGAGAGGACCGGCTCGACTACGTGCTCATCGACTGCCCGCCGTCGCTCGGGCTGCTGACGCTGAACGCCCTGGTCGCCGGCGACGAGATGCTGATCCCGATCCAGGCGGAGTACTACGCGCTCGAGGGTCTCGGCCAGCTGCTCGAGACCGTCGACATGGTCAAGGCCCACCTGAACCCCGACCTGACGGTCTCGACGATCCTGCTCACCATGTACGACGCCCGGACCCGGCTCGCTGCCGGCGTGGCCGAGGAGGTACGCAGCCACTTCGGCGAGCAGGTGCTTTCCACGGCGATCCCCCGTTCCGTGCGGATCTCCGAGGCACCCAGCTACGGCCAGACCGTGATGACCTACGACCCCGGCTCGCCCGGCGCCCTGAGCTATCTCGAGGCCGCCCGTGAGATGGCTCTCAAAGGAGCAAGCGCATGAACCAGAAGTCCCAGCAGCGACGCGGACTCGGCCGTGGCCTCGGATCGCTGATCCCGACCGCGCCGCAGCACGAGCCCCGCAGTGACCAGCCCGCCGGGGCAGAGACCGCTCCGAGCGGTGATTCGGCTGCGGTCACCGAGTCCGCTTCCAACGGCTCACCGGACGGCGGGTCGACACCTGCGACGGGAGCCGGCGACCACGGGACCGAGCACTCGGACGCCCCGGACGGGCCAGAGCTCGCCACGGTGGCCGGTGCCTACTTCGCCGAGCTCCTGGTCACCCAGATCTCACCGAACCCACGACAGCCACGACAGGTCTTCGAGGAAGACGCGATGGCCGAGCTGGTGCACTCGGTCAAGGAGATCGGCCTGCTTCAGCCGGTGGTGGTGCGGCGTACCGGCGAGGCGACGTACGAGCTGATCATGGGGGAGCGGCGCCTGCGCGCGACCCAGCAGGCAGGACTGGACACCATCCCAGCGATCGTCCGGCAGACCGGGGACGACGACCTGCTCCGGGACGCGCTGCTGGAGAACCTGCACCGCGCCCAGCTCAACCCGCTCGAGGAGGCCGCCGCCTACCAGCAGCTGCTCGACGACTTCGGCTGCACGCACGAGGACCTCGCGGGTCGGATCGGGCGCAGCCGCCCGCAGATCACCAACACCCTGCGGCTGCTCAAGCTCTCCCCCGCCGTCCAGCGCCGGGTCGCAGCCGGCGTGCTGTCCGCCGGCCACGCCCGGGCACTGCTCGGGGTCGCCGACGGCGAGGTCCAGGACCGGCTCGCCGGCCGGGTGGTCGCCGAGGGCATCTCCGTGCGCGGCCTCGAGGAGATCGTCGCGGTGGGCGACCTCGGGTCGGATGACAAGCCCCAGGCGCGCCGCAAGAAGCCGACCGCGCCCGCGCTGGCGGATCTCGCCGCGCGCCTCTCGGACCGCTTCGAGACCCGGGTCAAGGTCGACCTCGGCCGGAACAAGGGCAAGATCACCGTCGAGTTCGCCTCGATCCCCGATCTCGAGCGGATCGTCGACATCATGGACCCCCAAAACGACAGGCCGATTTAGCGACAAGTCACTTTGTCGACAAAGTGACTTGTGGTTTCGAGCCGGGCCGCCTCGCCGCAATCGCACATGTGTGCCGCCGTTGCACGGATTTTTGCCGCGAACGTGTCACAACGGCACATGTGTGCTCCTTGTGTCTCGAGCCGCAGTCAACGCTCGCGCACATTCAGCCCGCTCGTGCTGAACCGGCAGCGAACACCGCCGGGCCGGAACGAGCGCAGTCAGTCGCCGGTGACTGAAACACGTGCAGCGCCGGCGGACGGCGCCCCGCAACCGGAGGCTGGAAACCCGCGCCAGGGGGACAAGAGCCCCAGCTCAGTCCGGCTGTGCTGAATCGGACCTAGTCCTTCGACGCCCCGTCCGGCCCCTGGCCGTCTGGCCCCTGGCCGTCCGGCTGCTGGGCCGCCCGGCGAGCGGCACGCTGCTCCGCGCGTTTGCGCGCCCGAGCACGCTGCTCCTCCGAGTCGAGCCGCTTGGCCTCCTCGGGAGTCGGGGCCGACCCGCCGTACCGCGCCGGCAGCCACCACGACCCGGGCGGCTGCTCCACGTCGGGGTAGGCGCGGATCGTCCGGTCCAGCGTCTCGCTCATCGCCTCGCGCAGCTGCGCGGTCTCGGCCACGGAGTTCTTCCCCGTGGGGTGCAGCGGCTCGCCGACCGAGATCGCGATCGTCTTGCCCCGCGAGAAGTCGCGCGGGTGGTCCTTGGTCATCAGCCGTTGAGTTCCCCACAGGATCACCGGGACCAGCGGTACGCCGGCCTCCGCGGCCAGCCGGGTGGCGCCGCTCTTCAGGTCCTTGATCTCGAAGCTGCGGGAGATCGTGGCCTCAGGGAAGATCCCGACCACCTCGCCCATCCGGAGGTAGCGCACACCCTCGTTGTAGGACGCGAGACCGTCGGCGCGGTCCACCGAGATGTGGTGCAGCGAGCGCATGATCGGCCCGGAGATCTTGTGGTCGAAGGTCTCCCGCTTGGCCATGAACCGGACCACCCGTCCGGACGGCTGTGCCGCGAACCCGCTGAGGATGAAGTCGACGTACGAGATGTGGTTGACCGCGAGCAGCGCACCCCCGGTGCGGGGGATGTTCTCGGTGCCATACATCTGGAACTTCAGCCCGAGTGCCTTGAACGCCGCCTTCGCGGTGAGGATGATCGGCGGGTAGGTGAGGTCACGCAACGAGACTCCCTTGGTCGGTACGGCGTCAGCGGCTGGATCGGCCGACAGCTGTTCGTACCAGATCGGTCATCAGCTCGCCTAGCTCCAGCCCGGCCGCCTGCACCGAAAGCGGCACGGTGGAGGTCTCCGTCAGGCCCGGTGCGACGTTCACCTCGAGGAACCAGACGGTGCCCTCGGCGTCGATGATCAGGTCCGAGCGGGAGATGTCGCGCAGCCCGAGGGCCTGGTGCGCGGTCACCGCCACCCGGGCGCACTCGGCGGCCAGCTCGTCCGACAGCTTCGCCGGGACCACGAACTCGGTGCTGCCGGCGGTGTAGCGGGCCGTGTAGTCGTAGACCCCGCCGTCCGGCTCGATCGAGACGGCGGGCAGCGCGGTCGGCCCGTCGCCGGTGTCGAGCACGGGTACGGCGACCTCTGCGCCCTCGACGAACTTCTCGACCAACGCCGTGTCCCCGTAGGCAAAAGCCCCGACCATCGCCCCGGGCAGCGCGTCCGTCTCGCGCACCACCGTGAAGCCGAGCGCGGATCCGCTCTTGGCCGGCTTCACGATCAGCGGCAGGCCGACGGCGGCGATGATCGCGTCCATCACCGCGGCCGCACCGAGCTCGCGGAACGTCTCGTGGGGCAGCGCGACGCTGGGTGGCGTGTGCAGGCCGGCCCGGGCGACCACGGCCTTGGCGACGGGCTTGTCGAACGCGGCGCGGCAGGCGGCCGGCTCCGACCCGACGTAGGGCACGCCGAGCAGCTCCAGCACCTCGCGCAGCGCTCCGTCCTCACCGGTCTCGCCGTGCAGCAACGGCAGCACGCACATCGGCGGGTCGTCGCGCAGGGCGGGCAGCAGCGACGCGTCCACGTCCCGCTCGTCGACCTCCGCGCCGGCGTCCCGCAGTGCCTCCGCGACCCGGCGCCCCGAGCGCAGCGACACGTCCCGCTCGTGGGAGAGGCCACCGGCCAGCACCACGATCCGTCCGTTCAGTGCATCCATGTCGTCGGCTCCTGCTCAGCTGAGGTCGGTGTTGGGGGACTCGTAACCGCGCTCGACCGACCCGTGCGGCTCGCCGGCGATGGTGCCGAAGGTCTCACGCAGCTCCAGCTCCTCCTCGATCACACCGACCAGCCGGCGTACTCCTTCACGGATCCGCTCCGGCGTCGGGTAGCAGTAGGACAGCCGCATGCTCTGGGCGCCGAACCCGTCGGCGAAGAACGCAGTGCCGGGGACGTAGGCCACCCGGGCGGTGACCGCACGGGGCAGCATCGCCTTCGCGTCGAGGCCGTGCGGCAGCGTCAGCCACACGTAGAAGCCGCCGTCCGGGACGTTCCACCGCGCGCCGGCGGGCATCAGATCCTCGAGCGCGCTGATCATGGCGTCGCGCCGCTCACGGTACATCTCCCGGAACTGCTTCACTTGCCCCTGCCAGTCGTGGTTGGCCAGGTAGGACGACACCGCCATCTGCGAGAACGACGGCGGGCACAGCGTGGCGGACTCCTGAGCCAGCACGAGCTTCTCGCGTACGGCGTGCGGGGCCAGCGCCCAGCCGACCCGGAAGCCGGGGGCGAACGTCTTGGAGAACGAGCCGAGGTAGATCACCCCCTCGGCCTCGTCGGCCCGGAGTGCCCGGTGCGGCTCGTCGTCGAAGCCGAGCAGGCCGTACGGGTTGTCCTCGAGGATCAAGATGTCGGCCTCGCGGCAGATCTCGAGCACCTCCGCCCGCCGCTGCGGGGCCATCGAGACACCGGCCGGGTTGTGGTAGTTGGGGATCGTGTAGAGGAACTTGATTCGCCGGCCGGACGCACGCACCGCGGCGATCGCCTGCCGCAGGGCGTCCGGGACCAGGCCGTGCTCGTCCATCTCGGCGTGCACGACATCGGCCTGGTAGGCGCGGAACACACCGAGCGCTCCGACGTACGAGGGCGCCTCACAGATCACCACGTCACCGGGGTCGCAGAAGATCCGGGTGACCAGGTCGACCGCCTGCTGGGAACCGACGGTGACCACGACGTCGTCGGGATGCGCGTCGATGCCCTCCAGCCGCATCACGTCGCAGATCTGGTCGCGCAGCGTCGGATCGCCCTGGCCGGAGCCGTACTGCATCGCCGCGGGTCCGTTGGTCCGCACCAGGTCGTAGATCGCGCCGCCGACCACGTCGAGCGGCAGGCCGGAGATGTTCGGCATCCCGCCGGCGAGCGAGACGACCTCGGGTCGGCTGGCCACCGCGAACAGAGCCCGGATCTCGGAGGCGGTCATCCCCTTCGTGCGGGCCGCGTACCGGTCGACATAGCTGTCGAGCCGGGTGGCGCTGCGGGGTTGCACTTCTCGGGTCATGCGCTGCTCCTGCGCGGGGGACGCGAGCCCTGCGAGACAGGCTCCTCGAACTACTAGGATGGATCATCAGGGCACAAACTTCGGTATTGGGGTCACGACATGGGATGGCTTCGCAGGACGGCGGCCGGGTTCGGCCTCGCCCTGCTCGGCATGGTCGGCGGCTTCCTCGGCGGACTGCTGCGCCGGCGTACCCCCACCGACTACGTCCGCGACGACCACGCACCGCCCGCGGGCGGCTGACCATGTCCCGCAAGATCGCCCGTCTCACCCTGGACAACCTGTGCGACCTGCCGGTCGGCTGCCGGTCCTGCACGTTCTGGGAGCTCGACCCGGTGCGGCGTGAGCGCGCGGCGAAGGCCGAGGACAGCGCTGCCGAGAAGGAGGCGTGGGTCTCCCGGGTGCTGCTGGAGTGGGGCTCGTGCGGGCGGGTGGCGTACGTCGACGGCGACCCCGCCGGCTACGTGCTCTACGCACCGCCCTCGTTCGTGCCCGGGTCCGACTCGTTCCCGACCGCGCCGATCAGCGAGGACGCGGTGCAGATGATCACCGCGATGGTGCGACCGGAGTACGCCGACGCCGGCCTGGGGCGGATCCTC
>JAICRS010000328.1 GCA_025966335.1 Nocardioidaceae bacterium | reverse complement strand
GGCACGACCGACCTGCTGGTAGTAGGACACCGGGGACGGCGGCGACCCCACATGGATCACGAACCCGAGGTCCGGCTTGTCGTAGCCCATCCCCAGTGCCGACGTCGCGATCAGCGCCTTGAGCTCGTTGCGGCGCAACGCGTCCTCGAGCCCTTCGCGCGCCGACGCCTCGAGCTGGCCGGTGTAGGCCGCGACCGGGACCGCATCCCCGTGCACGGCCCGCACCGCCTCGGTCAGCCGCTCGGCGTCCGCGACCGTCAGTGTGTAGACGATGCCGGAACCGGCCAGCTTCGGCAGGTGGTCCACGACCCAGGCATACCGCTCCAGCGGCGTGAGCCGGTCCACCACCGAGAGCTCCAGGCTCGCCCGCGCCAGCGCCCCACGCAGCACCAGCGTCGCCCCGCTCTCCTCGCCGTCGGTCGCCTCGCTGCCTTCGCCGTCGCTCGCCGCGCCGACAGGCTCCTGAAACGCACCGGATCCGTGACCGAGCTGCTGCGCGACATCCTCGGTCACCCGCGCGTTCGCGGTCGCCGTCGTCGCCAGCACCGGCGTGCTCGGGTTCAGCCGCTGCAGCACGTCGGACACCCGCCGGTAGTCCGGCCGGAAGTCGTGGCCCCAGTCCGAGACTGCATGCGCCTCGTCGATCACCAGCAGCCCGAGCGAGCCGGCCAGACTGTCGAGCACCCGTCGCCCGAACCCCGGGTTGGCGAGCCGCTCCGGCGACACCAGCAGTACGTCGAGCTCACCCGACACCAGCTCGGCCTCGATCGAGGACCACGCGTCGATGTTCGACGAGTTCAACGTCGCGGCACGGAGGCCTGCCCGGCCCGCGGCTGCCACCTGGTCCCGCATCAGCGACAGCAGGGGTGAGACGACCAGCGTCGGACCATGCCCCTCCGCGCGACGGATCGCGGTGGCCGCCCAGTAGACGGCCGACTTGCCCCAGCCGGTGGCCTGCACGACGAGCACCCGCGCCCCCTCGGAGCACAGGGCGGCCACCGCCGTCGTCTGGTCCTCGCGCAGCCGCGCGTCGGGTCCGGCCATCGCGGCGATCACCCGATCTGCGACAGCGGCCCGGGAAGGAGACAGCTGGCTCGACCCGGCCGGTGACGATCCGGCGTCCGTCGTACTCATCGAAGACATGCCCGCCACACTAGGCGCCCGCTCCGACAGCACCCACCGCCCATCCACAGGCGACAGCCCCGCCGCAGTAAACAACCAGGACGAGCTCAGTCGTCAAGCCAGGAATCGTCCCCCGCCGACTCGGGAGAAGGCTCGATGATGTTCAGCCGCTCGATCAGAAACAGGAACGTGGCCGCGAAGTCGTTGGGCGCGGTCTCGGCCCGTACCCGCTCCCAGTCCACCTGCTCCCGTAGCGACCGGGCCACCGGCAGCATCTTCGAGAAGTCGCAGAAGTGCTCGTCCATCGCGTTCATCTTCTGCACGAGCAGCTCGGTCGCGGACAGCACCGGCATCGACACCGAGAGGACCTCGAGCTCGCTGGCGTCCTCGACGACAGCACGCTCGGCCGGGATCCCCGAGTCTCGGAAGATCACGTCGACCACGCAGTCGTCGGTGTACACCTTGAACAGCCAGTCCTCCGGCGGGTGCTCGACCCGGAACCCGGCGTCGGACAGCATCTTCGCGGCCTTGTCCGCGTCGCTGTCCGCGACCAGGAAGTCCACGTCGTGATCCGGCTCCGGGCCGCCGCGCGCCCACACCGCATAACCACCGATCAGCGCGAACGGGATCCCGCTCTCCTTGAGGGCGACCGCGACCCGCTTCAACGCCTCACGCAGGCTCTGCTGCGCCTCATCCACCATGCGCGGAACGTACCCAACGCCTGCGACGACTAACGACGGCTCGGCAGTGAGACCCGGGTGACCACCTCGCCGTCCCGGTCGTACGCCGTGACCGACTCCGCCGGCTCCCACACCGTGGTCCACCACACCGTTCCGCCGGGAACCGCGAGGTCGTTCGAGGTCCACGCCGACTGCCGTTCGCCGTCGGTCATCGTGATGCGTACCTTCGCGATGTCGGTCCCGTGCACCCCGCCGACCAGCACCTGGCCGAGCTCGGTGCCGCCGACGGCGTCGAAGGTGAACACCTCCATCGGCGTGCCCTCGTCGAGGAACGCGGTCGAGCCGAAGTGCGAGGCGTAGAAGAAGTACTCCAGGTCGTGGTACATCAGCACCGACGGCGAGCACGTGTCACCGCCCGGCCAGGTCACGCAGGCGAACCACAGCGGCCCGACGTCGGTGAACACCCGGTCCTCGTCGGACAGGCCAAGGGTCCACGCCGGAGCCTTCGAGCTGGAGCTGAGCCGGTCGTAGTCCATCAACCCCCGAGCACCCAGCGGCAGCGCCGACCCCTCGATCCACTCCTGTGGGACCCGTCCGGTCCATTCCATGCTCGGGTCGGTGGAAGCGGGTACGACGACCGCGTCCTCCGCCTGGTACGACAACGGCAGCTCGTCGAGCG
>JAICRS010000361.1 GCA_025966335.1 Nocardioidaceae bacterium | reverse complement strand
GAGATCGAGCGCACCCGCGACCGCGTCCGGGTGGACATCCACACCGCGCGTCCGGGCATCGTGATCGGTCGCCGTGGCGCCGAGGCCGACCGGATTCGCGGCGAGCTCGAGAAGCTGACCGGCAAGCAGGTCCAGCTGAACATCCTCGAGGTGAAGAACCCCGAGGTCGACGCCCAGCTGGTCGCACAGGGTGTGGCCGAGCAGCTGTCCGGCCGGGTGGCGTTCCGCCGCGCGATGCGCAAGGCGATCCAGACCTCGATGCGCTCCGGCGCCAAGGGTGTCCGGATCCAGTGCTCGGGCCGCCTCGGTGGCGCCGAGATGTCGCGCTCGGAGTTCTACCGCGAGGGCCGCGTGCCCCTGCACACGCTCCGCGCCGACATCGACTACGGCTTCTACGAGGCTCGGACCACCTTCGGCCGGATCGGCGTGAAGGTCTGGATCTACAAGGGCGAGGTCGCGGGGACGCGTGCCGAGCGCGAGGCCCAGGCTGCCGCCCGGGCCGGTGCTCCGGGGCGCGGCCGTCCGTCGCGTGGCGGCGACCGACCGACCCGTGGCAACCGCAGCGACCGTCCGACGCGCTCCACACGCGACGGCCAGACCGGGCGCGCACCGCAGACCGAAGCACCCGCGGACACCGCAGCGGCGCCGGCACCCGCCGAGTCCGCTGCTCCGGCCGCACAGTCCGGACAGGAGGGCTGACCGAGATGTTGATGCCCCGCAGGGTCAAGCACCGCAAGCAGCACCACCCCAGGCGGACGGGTGCTGCCAAGGGTGGCACCAGGGTCACGTTCGGTGACTTCGGCATCCAGGCTCTCGAGCCCGCCTACGTCACCAACCGGCAGATCGAGTCCGCGCGTATCGCGATGACCCGTCACATCAAGCGCGGCGGAAAGGTGTGGATCAACATCTACCCCGACCGCCCGCTGACGAAGAAGCCGGCCGAGACCCGGATGGGTTCCGGTAAGGGCTCGCCCGAGTGGTGGGTCGCCAACGTCAAGCCCGGACGCGTCATGTTCGAGCTGTCGGGCGTGGACGAAGACATCGCACGCGAGGCCATGCGTCGCGCGATGCACAAGCTCCCGATGAAGTGCAAGTTCGTGACCCGTGAAGGTGGTGAGTTCTGATGGCTACCGCTGCACACGAACTCGACTCGATGACGAACGTCGACCTCGAGCAGAAGCTGCGCGAGGCCAAGGAAGAGCTGTTCAACCTGCGCTTCCAGGCCGCGACCGGGCAGCTGGAGAGCCACGGCCGCCTTCGGACGGTCAAGCGCGACATCGCGCGGATCTACACCGTGGTGCGTGAGCGCGAGCTCGGGATCCGACAGACCCCGGGCAGTGAGGACGGCGCCGCATGAGCGACCAGAAGCAAGAGGATGAAGTGACAGTGCAGTCGACGGACCGCCACTACCGCAAGGTTCGCGAGGGCCTCGTGGTCAGCGACAAGATGGAGAAGACCGTGGTCGTCTCCGTCGAGGACCGCGTGAAGCACGCGTTGTACGGCAAGGTCCTCCGTCGCACCGAGAAGCTCAAGGCACACGACGAGCAGAACCAGTGCGGCGTCGGCGACCGGGTCCTGATCATGGAGACCCGTCCGCTGTCGGCCACCAAGCGCTGGCGCATCGTCGAGGTGCTCGAGAAGGCCAAGTAACAAACCCATTACTCGTTCCGCCAGGCTCAGGGTGACCTGAGAACCGGCGCGACAACCAGGAGAAAACCGATGATCCAGCAGGAGTCGCGACTCAAGGTCGCCGACAACACCGGTG
>JAICRS010000006.1 GCA_025966335.1 Nocardioidaceae bacterium | reverse complement strand
TCGCCGGCAAGGTCGACTGCGGCTACGTCTTCGTCGACGGCTCCTCGGTCGGGGACATCACCGAGTCCTCGCTCAAGGACCGCCGGATCCTCGGCGAGGAGGGGTTCATCTCGGTGATCGTGGTCGTGGACTCGGTGACCGGCAAGGTCTCGGGCGGCCCGGAGATCCATGCCCGTGGCTTCGTGGAGAACGACGCGACCTTCGACGAGATCAAGCCCGCGATCATCGAGGCGCTCGACACCGCCAGGGCCGACGGCGTCGACGACACCCACCAGCTGCAGCAGACCATCCGTCGCGTCGTCGGCCGCTGGGTGAGCAACAAGCACCGCCGCCGGCCGATGATCATCCCGGTGGTGCTGGAGGCCTGAGGGTCCGCTCGCGCGACCACTCGGACCGGCAGTCGCGAGCACCAAAAGCCCGAAAGCGGACAGATCGGACACATTCCCGATCGAGTGCCGGTCGGACTGGTGATGTTCCTCCCCACGGCGATAGGACGCTCCCGCCGTACCGCCCATAGCCCGATCGGGCTCGCCCGGCGGCCGGACGGCTCGGGGGAGCGGAGCCGGATTGGGGCCGACGCACGGCGTGTGAACCATGGGACTGGTGTGACGATCGCCTAGGCTCTGGACCATGGCGACCCGTACGTCTTCCCCACCGGCGTCGCGAAGCACCAGCAAGGCGAAAAGCTCTGCTGGGACTTCTCGATCCCGGTCGTCCGGCAGCCAGACCCGACGCAAGTCCTCGTCGTCGAGCCGCTCGAAGTCGAAGCGGCCGGCGCCCCGGGCGGTCCGGAACGGGTCTGGCCCTATTGCAACGCTCTTCGCCGCCCTCGGCCGAGGAGTGGCGAGCACCTGGTTGGGCATCGCCCATGTGCTCGGCGCGACCGTGCGCAAGATCGGGCGCACCGCCCGGGAGCTGGATCCGGAGCACCGCCGTGACGGCGCCGGCCTGTTCCTGATCGGGCTCGCCGTGGTCGTGGCGGCCGCTGTGTGGTGGCAGCTGCCCGGAGGCATCGGCGACTTCACCCGCACCGTCGTCGCCGGTTCGGTCGGCCTGCTCGCCTGGTTCGTCCCGCTGCTGCTGGTGTTCATCGCCTGGCGCAACCTGCGCAACCCCGAGAGCAACGGCCCGGCCGGTCGCCAGGTCATCGGCTGGGCGGCGCTGCTGTTCGGCGTGCTCGGCCTGGTCCACATCGCCAACGGGATGCCCGAGCCGCACCTGGGCAACGTGGAGCCGCTGCAGCACGCCGGTGGCGCCCTCGGCTTCGTGATCTCCTCGCTGCTGATGGACCTGCTCCGCAGCACGCTTGTCGTCGTACCCCTGCTCGTGCTGCTCGCCGTCTTCGGTGTCCTGGTGATCACCGGCACGCCGGTCTACCAGATCCCGGAGCGGATCCGCGGGCTGCGCGACAAGGCGCTGGGGCGTACGGCGAAGCCGGAGACTGCCGCGGAGAACGACGAGACCCAACCGCTCAAGCGGACCCGGCCGCGACGTCGCGTGGCCAGCATGACCGAGGTCGACGAGGACGCCGGCGACAAGCCCTACGACAGCCCGGTGCTCGAGGGCCGCGAGCTCGGCAAGCGCGGCAAGAAGGCCGAGACCGAGCCGACCGACGAGTCACAGGTCAACGAGAAGGGTGAGCTCGAGCCGCCGCCGCACGCCCCGCTGCCGGCCCGCGTCGAGCAGCTCGCACTGTCCGGCGACGTGACGTACTCGCTTCCGGCCAACGAGGTGCTCAAGCCGGGCAGCCCGCACAAGCAGCGGTCCAAGGCCTCCGACGCGGTGGTCGAGCGGCTGACCGAGGTCCTCGAGCAGTTCGACATCGACGCCCAGGTCACCGGCTACACCCGGGGGCCGACCGTCACCCGCTACGAGGTCGAGCTCGGTCCCGCGGTGAAGGTGGAGAAGGTCACCGCGCTCGGCAAGAACATCGCCTACGCGGTCGCGTCCGCCGACGTACGGATCCTGTCCCCGATCCCGGGCAAGTCCGCGATCGGCATCGAGATCCCCAACACCGACAAGGAGATCGTCTCCCTCGGCGACGTGCTGCGCAGCGGCAACGCCCGCAACGACCACCACCCGATGATCGTCGGGCTCGGCAAGGACGTCGAGGGCGGCTTCGTGGTCGCGAACATGGCGAAGATGCCGCACCTGCTGGTCGCCGGCGCCACCGGTTCGGGTAAGTCCAGCTTTGTGAACTCGATGATCACCTCGATCCTGATGCGGTCCACCCCGGACGAGGTGCGGATGATCCTGGTCGACCCGAAGCGGGTCGAGCTCAACATCTACGAGGGCGTGCCGCACCTGATCACGCCGATCATCACCAATCCGAAGAAGGCCGCGGAGGCGCTGGCCTGGGTGGTCCGCGAGATGGACATGCGTTACGACGACCTCGCCGCCTTCGGCTTCCGGCACGTCGACGACTTCAACAAGGCCGTGCGTGCAGGCAAGGTCCAGGTCCCCGCCGGAAGCGAGCGGGTGCTGGCGCCGTACCCGTTCCTGCTCGTGGTGGTCGATGAGCTCGCCGACCTGATGATGGTCGCACCACGTGACGTCGAGGACGCGATCGTCCGGATCACCCAGCTCGCGCGTGCGGCCGGCATCCACCTGATCCTGGCCACGCAGCGCCCCTCGGTCGACGTGGTCACGGGTCTGATCAAGGCCAACGTGCCCTCCAGGCTCGCGTTCGCGACCAGCTCCCTGGCCGACAGTCGGGTGATCCTGGACCAGCCGGGCGCCGAGAAGCTGGTCGGCCAGGGTGACGGGCTGTTCCTGCCGATGGGCGCCGGGAAACCGGTGCGCGTGCAGGGGTCCTGGGTCACCGAGGCCGAGGTGCACGAGGTCGTCAAGCACTGCAAGGAGCAGCTGACGCCGACCTACCGCGAGGACGTCACCGCACCGCAGGCCGCCAAGCGCGACCTCGACGACGACATCGGCGACGACCTGGACCTGGTGGTGCAGGCGGTCGAGCTGGTCGTCTCCACCCAGTTCGGGTCCACCTCGATGCTGCAGCGCAAGCTCCGGGTCGGCTTCGCGAAGGCGGGCCGGCTGATGGACATCCTGGAAAGCCGCGGCATCGTCGGCCCCAGCGAGGGCTCGAAGGCGCGCGACGTCCTGATCAAGCCCGACGACCTCGATGAAGTCATCGCCACTCTGCAGGGGGAACAGTGAGCGCCATGCCGGTCGACAACGAGAACGACACCCGCGCCGACGACACCCAGGACGTCCACGACGCGACCGTGATGGACACGCCGCCGGTGGTGGTGCGCCGGCACGCCGGATTCGCGGCGCTGATCGGTGCTGCCGCCTCGGCGGTCGCGATCGCCTACCTGTGGCGCGCGTCCCAGACCATGACGGCACTGGACTGGACGCTGTGCGCGGTGATGGCCGGGATCGCCGCGGTCTACCTCGCCAGCCTGGTCGACTCGCGCACGCCGCTGCTCGTCGCCGACGACCTCGGCGTCCGGATCCGTCTCGGGCACGAGTGGCGTGGCCTGCCGTGGGAGGCGATCGGTCAGGTCATCGTGCACCCGCGTCGCGGACCGCTGCGCGACGGCCGGGTGGTCGTCGCGCCGCACAGCCTGGCCCGGGCGCTCGACGGGCTGGACGCCAAGGGGCGACGGCACGTCTCGCTGAACCAGAAGATGTACGGCGCCGCGCTCGCTGTTCCGGTCGGGATCACGACCCGTGTCGCGACCGATGGTGAGCGCAGCGTCGCCGAACAGATCGCCGCCCTGGCGCACGGTCGGGCCGAGGTGGTCGGGCTCGAGCAGGATCGGGCCGAGGAGCCGGCGGTGGAGACGCCGTCCGGGGCCGCTGCTCCGAGCCGGGATGAGGTTCGGGACGAGATGCCGACCGAGGGTCCTGGTGAGGCGCTCGCCCCGGAACTGGCCGAGCACCTCGACGACTCGCGGGCCGACGAGCTGGTCGACGAATCGATCGCGGAGCCGGCTGTCGAGCCGGCCCCTGAGCTGGCCCCCGACCCCGGCGCCGAGCCGGTCACCGCACCCCTGCGCCGGAGCATGCTCGGTGGCATCGGCACGATCGTGTCCCGGGTCGCCAAGGGGCGTCGCCACGACATCGACGCCGACGAGGCTGCCCCGCCGCTGCACCCGGCGGCCCTCGCGGACCACGACGACGACGCCCACGCTGACGCGGCAGAGGGGGCGGAGTCGGACCCGCCGAGCTTCCCCGCCGGTGGGCTGACCGTCCCGCTGCGCGACACCCGGCCCGCCCAGCGCGCGGAGGTCACCCGCGACCTCCCTGCCACGCTCGGCAACGCCGCCCTGCACCACGCCCTCTCACCGGAAGACGCCCGCACCGGGCTCCCGGAGGCCCGCGAGCTGCACCGTCCGGGAAGTGTCGACCTCGTCTTCGAACCCGCCGGCGGCTCCGGCCGGGTGCGTCCCATCGCGCAGCCGGGCGACCCGGTCGAGCCGCTGGTGATCGACGACTTCGTCACCGAGCCGGCCTACGACCCGGTGATCGGCCCCGAGCTGACTGCCGCCCGGACCCGGCTGGGGCTGAGCGTCGACGAGCTGGCCGACCGGACCCGGATCCGGCCGCACGTGATCGAGTCGATCGAGGTCGACGACTTCGCGCCCTGCGGCGGCGACTTCTATGCCCGCGGGCACCTGCGGACGCTGGCCCGCGTGCTCGGCAAGGACCCGGCGCCGATGCTGGAGGCCTTCGAGGAGCGGTACGCCACCGCTCCGGTCAACGCCCGCCGGGTCTTCGAGGCCGAGCTGGCCACCGGGATGACGGGCAGCATGCGCAGCACCATCGGCGGCCCGAACTGGGGCCTGCTGATCGGTGTGGTGCTCAGCCTGGTGCTCGTCTGGGGCGTGGTCCGGCTGTTCGCCGGCGAGCCGGCCGAGCTCATCCAGAACCCGGCTCCCGTGCTGAACGGCTCGGCCGGGATCGACAACGGCTTCACGCCCGAGAAGGCGCCGCCGATCGCCGAGCCGCTGCCGGTGATGCTGACCGCCGCGTACGCCGACACGCGGGTCGTGGTCCGCGACGGTGACGGCAGGATCGTCTTCAGCGGCCAGATGGTCCTCGGCGAGAAGAAGCGGCTCGAGGTGTCCCCACCGGTCCGGATCCGGGCCGTCGACGGGGGCGCGATCGAGGTCTCGGTGCACGGACGGGATCGCGGTGTCCTCGGCGAGATCGGTGAGCCCGGCCGACGTACCTTCCGCTGACCCGTTGAGACGCGCCTTTTTCACGTTCGAAACGCGCCCTTTTCGCGCTTGAGACGCGAGAGAGTTCCCCGCGGCGAAACTCTTCCGCGTCTCACCGGCGAAAACCTCACGTCTCAACCGGGAAAAGGGCGCGTCTGACCGGGGGAGGGGAGGCTCACAGGCGGCGGGTTCGCCTCGGTATGGCACCGCCCGGCATACTCGAAGACGAATATGACTACTTCTGCAGATATCGAGCGCCCGGACACCGCCCCGAGCCTCACCACCGTGGCCATGGTCACCCTCGGCTGTGCCCGCAACGAGGTTGACTCCGAGGAGCTCGCAGGCCGACTGGAGGCCGGCGGCTTCCGGCTGGTCGAGGACCCGTCCGCCGCGGAGACCGTGGTGGTGAACACCTGCGGCTTCGTCGAGGCGGCCAAGAAGGACTCCGTCGACACGCTGCTCGAGGCCTCGGACCTGAAGACCGGGGGTACGACGAAGGCGGTCGTCGCCGTGGGCTGCCTGGCCGAACGTTATGGCAAGGACCTGGCCGAGACCCTTCCCGAGGCGGACGCGGTCCTCGGCTTCGACGACTACCCCGACATCGCCGGCAAGCTCCGCTCGATCCTCGCCGGCGAGCAGCACCACCCGCACACCCCGCAGGACCGCCGCAAGCTGCTGCCGATCTCGCCGAGCGAGCGGAACGCCGACACCGTCGTGGTTCCCGGCCACACCATCGCCGCCCCCGACCTGCCGGCCGAGGCGACCCCGAACGCCGGGCCCCGGGCGATCCGCCGCCGGCTCGACGGCGGGCCGATGGCACCGCTGAAGCTGGCCTCCGGCTGCGACCGGCGCTGCGCCTTCTGCGCGATCCCCAGCTTCCGCGGCTCCTTCGTCTCCCGCCGCCCCAGCGACGTCCTCGGTGAGGCCCGCTGGCTCGGCGAGCAGGGCGTCAAGGAGCTGTTCCTGGTCAGCGAGAACTCCACGTCCTACGGCAAGGACCTCGGCGACCTGCGGCTGCTGGAGACGATGCTGCCCGAGCTCGCCGCCGTCGACGGGGTCGAACGGGTCCGGGTCTCCTACCTGCAGCCGGCCGAGACCCGACCGGGTCTGGTCACTGCGATCGCCGGCACCGAGGGCGTGGCACCGTACTTCGACCTGTCCTTCCAGCACGCCTCGAACGCGGTGCTGCGCCGGATGCGCCGGTTCGGCGACCCCGACAGCTTCCTCGGCCTGCTCCAGCAGATCCGCTCCCAGGCCCCGCTCGCCGGCGTCCGCTCCAACGTGATCGTCGGCTTCCCCGGCGAGACCGAGGAGGACCTCCAGATCCTGTGCGACTTCCTCGAGGCCGCCCGGATGGACGCGATCGGCGTGTTCGGCTACTCCGACGAGGACGGCACCGAGGCGGCGTCGTACGACGGCAAGCTCGACGACGACGAGATCCGTGAGCGCACCGAGCACGTGACCCGGCTCGCCGAGGAGCTCACCGCGCAGCGTGCGGAGGAGCGGATCGGTGAGCGCGTCGACGTACTCATCGAGTCGTTCGACGGCGCGCAGGCCGAGGGTCGGGCGGCGCACCAGGGCCCGGAGGTGGACGGATCCACCACGGTGACCGGTCTCCCGGCCGGGGCCAGGATCGGCGACCTCGTGGCCGCCGTCGTGACCGGGTCGGACGGTGTGGACCTGGTCGCGTCAGCGACTTCCGACGGCGGGAGCTGAGGTGGTCGACATGGAGACGCACAAGCCGAGCAACTGGAACGTGCCGAACGCACTGACCACCCTGCGGATCGTGATGGTCCCGTTCTTCGGGTGGGCGCTGCTCACCGACGGCGGCGACTCGATCCTGTGGCGCTGCGTGGCGTTCGGGCTGTTCACGGTCGCGATGATCACCGACAAGATCGACGGGGACATCGCCCGCAAGCACAACCTGGTCACCGACTTCGGCAAGATCGCGGACCCGATGGCCGACAAGGCGATCACCGGGATGGCGTTCATCGGCCTGTCGGTGATCGGTGAGCTGTGGTGGTGGGTGACCATCCTCGTCCTGGTCCGGGAGTGGAGCGTCACGATCATGCGGCTCTCGGTGGCCAAGCACGTGGTCATCGCGGCGAACCGGGGCGGCAAGATCAAGACCGTCCTGCAGACGATCGCGCTCGGTGGCCTGGTGCTGCCGCTGCTCCAGCTCGACGGCGCCCTCGGCGTGGTCGGCGAGGTGCTCTGGTGGGCAGCCGCACTGGTGATGGCCGCAGCCGTGGCGATGACCGTCTACACCGGCCTGGACTTCTTCAAGGACGCGGTCAAGCAGCGTCGCGCGCACAAGGACGCCGCCTCGGTCTGAGGCCGCGCCGCCAGCGCCGCCGCCCCGCCCGGTCAGTGCGACCCGGCGCCCTCCTCGGAGGCGCTCTCCGAGCGCGCTGTCCCCGCGAACGTCTCCGCCGACGCCAGCGCGACAGCGGCGCCGACCAGGGTCAGGTGCGAGAACGCCTGCGGGAAGTTTCCCGCGAACCGCTCGTGGACCGTGTCGTACTCCTCCGCGAGCAGCCCGACGTCGTTGGGCAGCTCGAGCAGCCTGCCCATCAGTGCGTGGGCCTGGTCGATCCGGCCTGCCATGGCGTACGCCGAGACCAGCCAGAACGAGCATGCCAGGAACGGGTGCTCGTCGCCCGCGAGGCCGTCGACCCCGGACTCGGTGCGGTAGCGCAGCAGCAGGCCGTCGCGCATCAGCTGGTCCTCGATCGCCTTGATCGTGCCGAGCATCTTCGGGTCGTCGCCGTCGATGAACCCGACCGCGGGCAGCACCAGCAGGGAGGCGTCGACGTGAGTCGCGTCGTAGTGCTGGGTGAACGTGTTGTGCTCGGGGTTGAAGCCCTTCTCCAGGACCTCGTCGCGGACCCGGTCGCGTAGCTCGCGCCACTGGTCCACCGGCCCCTCGAGCCCGTGCCTCTCCACCGCCGCGATCGCCCGGTCGAAGGCCACCCAGACCATCACCCGGGAGTGCGTGAAGTGCCGCAGCGGTCCGCGGATCTCCCACAGGCCGTTGTCCGGCTCGTCCCAGTGCTCGGCCAGGTTGTTGACCAGGCTGCGCTGCAGCGACCACGAGTCGGCGCTCTCGTGCAGGCCACGTTCGCGGGCCATCTCCAGCGAGATCATCACCTCACCGAGGACATCGGTCTGCCGCTGGTCCACGGCGCCGTTGCCGATCCGCACCGGACGCGACTCGGCGTACCCCCCTAGGTGCTCGAGCTCCCGTTCCTGCAGGTCGCGGCCGCCATCGACGGCGTACATGATCTGCAGGTCCTGCGGGTCACCGGCGACCGCGCGCAGCAGCCAGTTGCGCCACAGCCGCGCCTCGTCCTTGTAGCCGCAGTCCAGCAGCGACTCCAGCGTCAGCGAGGCGTCGCGCAGCCAGCAGAACCGGTAGTCCCAGTTGCGGACCCCGCCGAACTCCTCAGGCAGCGACGTGGTGGCCGCCGCGACGATCCCGCCGGTGTCGCCGTGCGTCATCAGCCGCAGCGTGATCAACGAGCGCACCACCGCCTCGCGGTAGGGGCCTTGGTACTCGCACTTGTCTGCCCACACCTCGCTCTGCGCGATCGTGTCCCGGATCCGGTCGTCGAACTCCAGCAGCGTCGGCACCTCCCGGTGCGAGGCGACCCAGGTGGTGGAGAACGTCATCTCCTCGCCGGCGGAGATCTCGAACTGGTCGACGTGCATGCCGTCGCGCCCCCGCGGCAGCCGCGGGCCGCGCAGGATCAGCTTGTCCGGCCCGGCCACCGCGGTGATCAGCTTCTGGTCGCCGACCTTGCCCCGGCTCACCCAGGGCCGGATCTTCCCGTAGCCGAGCCGCACGATCCACTCGTGCTGCATCCGCACGGTGCCCTCGACGCCGACGATCCGACGGACGATGTCGGCGCGGTTGTCGGCCACCGGCATGATGTCGACCACGCGGACCGTGCCGGTCTCGGTGGTGTACGTCGACTCCAGCGCCGCACTGTTGCCGATGTAGCGCCGCGAGCACCTGTGCTCACCGGCCGGGCCGATCAGCCAGCGCCCGTTCCGGGGGTCGCCGAGCAGGGCGGCGAAGCACGCCGGTGAGTCGAAGCGGGGCAGGCAGAGCCAGTCCACGGAGCCGTCCCGGCCGACCAGCGCCGCAGTGCCGGTGTCGCCGAGAACGGCATAGTCCTCAATCGGTAGCGCCATGCGCCCACGTTAGCGGCCCCGTTTGGGAGCGGGCGGCGTGGATACCATCCGCTCGTGAGTGAGACCGAGGAGAACATCAGCCGATCGCCCGGCGACCGACCCGACCCCGAAGCGGTCGCCGCGGCGCTCCAGGCCGAGCTGCTGAAGCGTTCCGCGATGATCGCGACCGCCGAGTCGCTCACCGGCGGACAGCTCGGTGTCCTCCTCAGCGCCGCCCCCGGCGCCAGCGAGACCTACCTCGGCGGGGTCGTCAGCTACGCCACAGGGGTCAAGCACCGGGTGCTCGACGTTTCCGAGGAGACGGTGGACAAGCACGGCGTGGTCTCCGCCGAGTGTGCGGCCGAGATGGCGATGGGCGTGCGGCGGCTGGTCGGCGCCGACTACGGCGTGAGTACGACGGGGGTGGCCGGTCCGACCGAGCAGGAGGGGAAACCGGTCGGCCTGGTCTACGTCGGTGTCGCCGGGCCGGACGGGGTGACCACCAAGGAGCTGCACCTCGACGGCGACCGGGCCGAGATCCGCAAGCTCAGCTGCCTGGAGGCGATGTCCGCGGCAATGGCCACGATCGTCGGTGTCGATGGCTAGGGTGAGTTTCTCGGTGGTTGCCCGCCGGGAAGTTTCACCGGCCAGGTAGCGTTGGAACCCATGGACGAGCCGCGCACGCGGGATACGGGAAGGAGCAGCGACATGGTGCTTTTTCGTCGGCTGCTCGGCGAAGTGCTCCGCACGCAGCGGATGCGCCAGGGGCGCACCCTGCGACAGGTCTCGGCCGACGCCCGGGTGAGCCTGGGGTACATCTCCGAGATCGAGCGCGGCCAGAAGGAGGCGTCCTCGGAGCTGCTCGCCTCGATCTGCTCGGCCCTGGACGTTCCGCTCTCCGAGATCCTCTCCGAGGTCAGTGACGCCGTCGCCCTCGAGGAGGCCGCGATGGCGGTGGCCATCGAGGACGCCACCGCGCTGAGCACGACCAGCATCCCGACCGCCCCGGTCGACGGTCCCCGCTCGGGCGACGTGGTCGCCTCCGCCGCCTGACCCTTCCGCGAGCCGGCCGCTCGGCGCGACGTACGCCTGGTCCTCGCGGACGTGCAGCGCGGGTCATAACCGCACACATGTGCTGTTCGAGCACGGTTCAGCGGGAAAACCGTGCAACAGCGGCACACGTGTGCGGTTGTGGGGGCATTCTGGCGACGGATGCAACTGCGGTGGTTGAGGGTCGAACGCAGTGAGCGTCTCGAAACGCACCGTCGGCGCGACCGGTCGCCGGATCAATCGTGCGACCACGAACTGGTCAAGAACGGCTGGTTCAGCTGGCCGGGAACGTGTCGTTCTTGACCACTTCCGGGGCCGCGCCGAACGAACGAAGCCGAGCCGGCTCAACGGCTGGTCACAACGGCACACCTGTGCTGTTCGAGCACGGTTCAGCGCGAAAACCGTGCAACAGCGGCACACGTGCGCGGTTGTTGCACCCCGGTCGGGCGGCTGTCTCCGTTCAGGGCTGGCAGGTCGGGCACCAGTACGTCGCCCGCTCCTGACCGGTCTCCGAGGGCCCCTGCATCGCGACCCGGATCGGCGTCCGGCAGCGCAGGCACGCCTGCTTGTCGCGGCGGTAGACCCACAGCCGCCGCCCGCGACGCAGGTCCCCGGTCGTGGACTGCTCCACCCGGTCCTTGTTCGCCTCGAGCACCGCCTTCGCGCGGCGGACCACCTTCACCAGGTCCGGCACCTGTGCCACCGGCCGCCAGGGGCTGAAGCCCAGCACGAAGCACAGCTCCGACTTGTACATGTTGCCCACCCCGGCCAGGTTCCGCTGGTCCAGCAGCGCCTCGCCGATCGCCCGGTCCGGGTCGGCCGTCAGCCGGCGCACCGCCTCGTCCTCGTCCCAGTCGGGGCCGAGCAGGTCCGGCCCGAGATGACCGACCACGGAGGCCTCGTCGGCGCGCGGCAGCAGCTCGACGATGCCGAGCGAGAAGCCGACCGCGGTCCACGCCTCGGTGTAGAGCACCGCGCGGGCCTGGTGCGCCGGCCGCCGCCACCGCGAGCCCGGGCGGTACAGGTGCCACGAGCCCTCCATCTTCAGGTGCGTGTGCAGGGTCACCGCCGCGTCGCCGTCCCCGATCCGGGTCAGGATGTGCTTGCCGCGAGCGACGGTCTCCAGCACCGGCTGCCCCGACAGGTCGACGGTCGCGTGCGCCGGCACTCGCAGATCGGACCCGGTCAGCGTCCAGCCGGACAGCGCCTGGTCCAGGTGGCGCGCGGTGCGCCAGACGGTGTCGCCCTCAGGCACGGAGCCGCAGCCCTCTGGGGGTGGCGATGAAACCGGCGCCCTCCAGGGCATGGCGCAGACCGCTGGGCCGGTCGCCGCGGCCCAGGATGTGCTCGCCGTCGGCGCGTTCGACGGTCAGCCGGCCCAGTGCGCCCTGACGGACCGCCGTGGCCAGGGCCTGCACCGCCGGGCCGAGGAGGTCGGTGTCGTCGGTGAAGGTCAGCAGGGTGCGGCCGCCACGTTCGACGTACACCGTCAGCTCGCCGTCGACCAGGACCACCAGCGCACCCGCCTTGCGGCCGGGCCGGTGACCGGAGCCGGCCTTCTCACCGGTCACCTCGTCGGCGAGGACCCGCTCCGGCCAGGGCAGGGCCGCGCCGTACGGGTTGGCCGGGTCGGTCGCGGCCAGCGCCAGCGCGTGCTTCTTCTCCCCGGGCGGCGCACCGACCTCGGGCGAGAAGGACCGCAGCCGGTCCACCGCGCCGGGCACACCGAACTGCGCGGCGCCGAGCGAGCCGATGAAGTAGCCGCGGCGGCAGCGGCCGGAGTCCTCGAACGCCGAGAGCACCTTGTAGACCCCGGCGAACCCGCCCGGCACCCGTTCGCTGGTGACCGCGCCGCGGGTCACCACGCCGTGCCGCTCGAGCAGGGCCTCCGCGCTGGCATGCGCGCGACGCGTCGGGTCGGCCTCGAGCTCCGGCAGCAGCGACCAGCGGCCGGCGGCGGTGGCGGGGCCGGTGCGGCTGGGCAGGTCGGGCCGGCGGGGTCGGGCGGCGATCCGGGCGCGGGGAGGGGTACGTCGGGCGCGGTGACTGGTCTTGCCGCCGGAGGTCAACGCCCGCAGCGGGGCCAACGTGTCGTTGCTCAGCCGGCCCGCCCAGACCAGGTCCCACAGCGCGGCGACCAGGGCCCGGTCGTCCCCGGCGCCGTCGGTGTCCTGGATCGCGGTGGCCAGCTGGCGCAGGAAGTAGGCACCTCCACCGGCGAGCGCGGCCAGGATCGCGTCGTGCAGCGGGGTGGCCTCCAGCTCGCCGTGGTCGGGCAGGGTCAGGTGCGCGGAGTCCGCCAGGTGGAGGGAGACCCAACCGTCGGTGCCGGGCAGCGTGCCGTGCCCGGCCCAGAGCACCTCCCCGGTGGCGGTGAGCTCGTCGAGCATCGCGGGGGCGTAGTCGACGACCCGGCTGCCGAGCACCAGCGGCTCGAGCGCCGAGGCGGGTACGGCGCAGCCGGCGAGCTGGTCCACGACCGCGAGCACCCCGTCGATCCCGCGCAGTCGCCCGCCCACGTTCTGCCACACCGGCAGGAACCGGCCCAGGGTGGACGGGTCGACCGGCTCCACCTCCTTGCGCAGCGCGGCCAGCGACCGGCGCCGCAGCCGGCGCAGCACCTCCGCGTCGCACCACTCCGACCCGGTCCCGGTCGGCCGGAACTCGCCCTCGAGGACCCGGCCGGAGGCGGCCAGCCGGACCAGGGTCTGGTGCGCCACCGCGATGCCGAGACCGAGCCGCTCGGCGACGTCGGCGGAGGTGAACGGGCCGTGGGTGCGGGCGAACCGGGCGACCAGGTCACCGAGCGGGTCCGCCACGGGTTCGGTGAACGCCTCCGGTGTGCCGGGCGGGATCGGCACGCCGAGCCCGTCGCGGAGCCGGCCCACGTCCTCGACCGCGGCCCACCGCGCCACCCCGGCGATCCGGACCTCGACCACCCGGCGCGCCTCGGCCAGCAGCGCCAGCCACGACCTCACGTCGGAGCCGTCGAGGGACCGGGCGGTGATCTCGTCGGTGGACAGCGGACCGAGCAGCCGGAGCAGGTCGGCGACCCCCTCGGCGTCGCGCGCCTGCCGGTCGGAGACCAGCCGCTGCAGCTCGACCTCGACCTCGGCGAGCACGTCGGCGTCGAGCAGCTCGCGCAGCTCCGCGCGGCCGAGCAGCTCCGCGAGCAGCCCCTGGTCCAGGGACAGTGCGGCGGCCCGGCGCTCGGCGATCGGCGAGTCGCCTTCGTACATGAACGCGGCGACGTACCCGAACAGCAGTGACCGCGCGAACGGCGAGGGGGACGTGGTGGACACGTCGGCGACCCGGATCTTGCGGGCGCCGACGGCCTTCATCAGGTGGACCAGCGCGGGCACGTCGTACACGTCCTGCACGCACTCGCGGACCGCCTCGAGCACGATCGGGAAGGACGGATACTTCACCGCGACCTCGAGCAGCTGGGCGGAGCGCTGCCGCTGCTGCCACAACGGCGAGCGGCGGCCGGGGTCGCGGCGGGGGAGCAGCAGGGCACGGGCGGCGCACTCGCGGAACCGGGAGGCGAAGAGGGCAGAGCCGCCGACCTCGGTGGTGACGATGTCCTCGATCTCGTCGGGCTCGAACATCACGATCTCGGCGCCCGGCGGGTCCTGGTCGGTCTCGGGCACCCGCAGCACGATCCCGTCGTCGCCGGGCAGCGCCTGCGCGTCGATGCCGTACCGCTCGCGCAGCCGGACCCCGATCGCGAGCGCCCAGGGCGCATGCACCTGCGCGCCGTACGGCGAGTGCACCACCAGCCGCCAGTCGCCGAGCTCGTCGCGGAACTTCTCCACCAGGATGGTGCGGTCGCTGGGCAGGGTGCCGGTGGCCTCGCGCTGCTCGTCGAGGAACGCGACCAGGTTCGCCGCGGCCCACTCGTCGAGCCCGGCGGCGCGGCCGCGGGCGACCGCCTCCTCGGTGGTCAGCGCGGAGATCTCCCGGGTGAACGCGCCGATCGCAGCCCCGAGCTCGGCGGGCCGGCCGATCTGGTCGCCCTTCCAGAACGGCAACCGGCCCGGTTGTCCGGGAGCGGGGGAGACCAGCACCCGGTCGTGGGTGATGTCCTCGATCCGCCAGGACGTCGCCCCGAGCGCGAACACGTCGCCGACCCGCGACTCGTAGACCATCTCCTCGTCGAGCTCACCGACCCGCGACGCCTTCTCACCGACCAGGAACACCCCGAACAGGCCACGGTCGGGGATGGTGCCGCCGCTGGTCACCGCGAGCCGTTGCGCGCCGGGCCGGGCGGTCAGCATCCCGGTCACCCGGTCCCAGACGATCCGCGGCCGCAGCTCGGCGAACTCGTCGGACGGGTAGCGGCCCGAGAGCAGATCCAGGGTGGCGTCGTACGCGCTCCTCGGCAGGCCGGTGAACGGTGCCGAGCGGCGCACCAGGTCGTAGAGCTCGTCGGCGTGCCACTCGTCAGCGGCGGTGGTCGCGACGACCTGCTGGGCGAGTACGTCGAGCGGGTTGGTCGGCACCCGCAACGCCTCGATCGCTCCGACCCGCATCCGCTCCACCGCGACCGCCGTGTGCACCAGGTCGCTGCGGTGCTTGGGGAACAGCACTCCGCGGGAGACCTCGCCCACCTGGTGGCCGGCCCGGCCGACCCGTTGCAGGGCGGACGCCACCGACGGCGGGGACTCGATCTGCACGACCAGGTCGACCGCGCCCATGTCGATGCCGAGCTCCAGGCTGGAGGTGGCCACGACGCAGGGCAGGCTGCCGCGTTTGAGGTCGTCCTCGATCAGTGCCCGCTGGTCCTTCGACACGGACCCGTGGTGCGCCCGCGCGATCGTGACCTCGGCGCCCCAGGACTGTCCCGACTGCGCCATCACCGCGGCGGGGCTGCGTGCCGACGCCGGCCCGCCCATCCACCCCGGCTCGTTCCTCGCCGGGGGGCCAGTCCCATCCACGGTCGGGCCGCCGCCGTCGCTCCGCCCCGCCTCCCCGTTGCCGATCCCGTCCTCCGCCGACGCCACGTCTGCATTGCGGCGGTCGGTGGCGATCTCGTTGAAGCGGGCGGTGAGGCGTTCGGCGAGGCGGCGGGAGTTGGCGAACACGATCGTGGAGCGGTGCTGCTCGATCAGGTCGACGACCCGCTCCTCGACGTGTGGCCAGATCGACGCGCGGCGTTCGCCGGCGGCGGCGGAACCCTCGGCCGGGCCGTCCTCGGCGATCCCGAGCTCGGTCATGTCCTCGACCGGCACGACCACCTTGAGGTCCCACTCCTTGGTGGATCCCGGCGCGACGACCTCGACCGGCTGGGCGCCGCCGAGGAACCGGGCGACCTCCTCGATCGGACGCACGGTGGCGGACAGCCCGATCCGTTGCGCCGGCTGCTCGAGCAGCTCGTCGAGCCGCTCCAGGGAGAGCGCGAGGTGGGCGCCGCGCTTGGTGCCGGCGACCGCGTGCACCTCGTCGACGATCACGGTCTCCACCCCGCGCAGCGACTCGCGTGCCTGCGAGGTCAGCATCAGGAACAGCGACTCGGGGGTGGTGATCAGGATGTCGGGAGGAGTGCTCGCGAGCCGGC
The DNA here is from genome assembly GCA_025966335.1 of Nocardioidaceae bacterium. Taxonomy (GTDB): domain Bacteria; phylum Actinomycetota; class Actinomycetes; order Propionibacteriales; family Nocardioidaceae; genus Nocardioides_C. Next base: position 12,112 of record JAICRS010000006.1, on the reverse strand, counting down.
GCCGATCGGCCGCGGTGGTGTCGCCGGAGCGGACGCCGACGGTGATGTCGGGGACCTGGTGCCCGAGCCGGGCGGCGGTGTGCCCGATCCCGGCCAGCGGCGCCCGCAGGTTGCGCTCCACGTCGACCGCGAGGGCCTTGAGCGGCGAGACGTAGAGCACCCGGCAGCGCCGAAGCTTCTCCTCGGGAACCGGCTCGCTGGCCAACCGGTCCAGGGACCACAGGAACGCCGACAGCGTCTTCCCGGAGCCGGTGGGGGCGACGACCAGCGCGTTGCGCCGTGCGGTGATCGCCTGCCAGGCCCCGACCTGGGCCGGGGTGGGTGCGGCGAAGGCGGCCTCGAACCAGGTGCGTGTCGGGGCGCTGAAACCTGCGAGTACGTCGGACGTGGCGGCCGGCTCACCGACCCCGTCCGACGTACCGCCTGCACTGGTCACCCGCCTATCTTGACGCACCCCACCGACAACCGGTCGGCTCAGGCGGCCTTCTGCAGCGCCCGCCCCGCCTTCGCCCTGCGTGCAGCGAGATGCCGGACGACGTGCTCGGCGTCCGCACCGGCGCCACCGACGAGCATCGACCGGAACGACGACTGGAAGCACAAGCCCGTGAAGTACAGCCCGGGAGCGGACGGCACGACACCGCGCTCCTCCATCGGCCAGCCGTCCTCGCCGATGACCGGGAGGTCGATCCAGGAGAAGTCCTGCCGGAAGCCAGTGCACCAGATGACGTTGTCGACCTCGACGGACCGGTCGTCCCCGAGCTGCGGGAGCCCGTCCCGGACGTCGGTCACCCGGTCGGTCACCCGCTCGACGCCCGCTGCAGCAAGATCTGCACGCTTGACGCGGAGGAACGGCGCGCCGTGCGAACGCGCCTGGACTCGCTCCTTGCGACCCATCGGCGTGCGCACCGACAGCAGGCTGCCCCAGACCAGCCACAGCACCGGGAAGGCCATCCGCAGCCGGCGGGTCTCCCACGGCAACGGGATCTGGCCCGTGTCGCGGCCGCAGAGGATCGTGTCGTGCGTCGCGGCCACCTCCAGCGCGATGTCCCCGCCGGAGTGCGACGCTCCGACGACGAGGACGGGGCCGCTTCGGAGCTGCCCCGGGTTCCGGTACTCGCTGGAGTGCAGCTGGAGGATGGCCGGATCGAGCGCGTCGGCGAACTCCGGAACCCTCGGCGTGCGGCCGAACGTGCCGGTCGCGATCACCACGTTGTCGCAGCTGATCGAGCCGTTTCCGCACTCGACGACGTACCGCTGGCCGTCGTGGGACAGCCGGTGCACCCGGGTGCCGTTGCGCACCGGCAGCTCGAGCTCGCGGGCGTAGGACTCCAGGTAGTCCGCGAGCTCGTCCTTGCCCGGAAACGTGTGCCGGGAGCCCGGGAACGGCTTGCCGGGCAGGCCGTCGTGCCCGGCCGGGCTGTAGAGCCGCAGCGAGTCCCAGTGGCTGCGCCAGTTGTCTCCGACCCGTTGGCCGGCGTCGAGGATCACGAACTCACGTCCTCGCCGGTTCAGGTGGTAGCCGGCCGCCAGTCCTGCCTGTCCGCCGCCGATCACCACGGTCTCGATGTGCTCCGAGGTCTGCATCGCCTTGCTCCTTCCGTCTCGTCCATCGCGTGGCTCCGACGCTACGAGCGGAAGGGGCTGTCCTGCTTCGGCAGAACGACGCAGGGTGCTGCCGGGCGGCGTGGGTACTTCTACCCACGAAGCGGTTCAGCCGGAGGTACGGCGGGCGAGCAGACCGTGCTCGTAGGCGTACGCCGTGGCTGCGGCCCGCGAGGGGAGGTCGAGCTTGGTGAAGATGTTGCTGACATGGCGCGCAACGGTCTTCTCGCTCAGGAACAGCTCCTCGGCCACCGCGCGGTTGGTCTTGCCCGTGGCGACCGCCCGGAGCACCTCGACCTCCCGCGGAGTCAGTGGCCCGTCTCCGGAGCGGGCACGGAAGCGCTCCAGCCCGGCGAGGTCGGGCTCGGCACCCAGGCGCTGGAACTCCTCGGCGGCGGCATCGAGATCGATCTGAGCGGCATCGTGGTCGTCGAGCTGTCGGCACGCGGTCGCGACCAGGACCCGGGTGCGGGCCCGCCAGTACGGCGCCTCCAGGTCGCGCCACAGGTCACAGGCACGGCGGAGAAGGTCGAGCGCATCACGCGGCTTCCCCTCGGCCAGCAGGACCGCGCCGGAGGCGTGTGCCGACATCGCGTCGAGGAGTGGCATGTGGTGGCCGGCGGCGAACCTCGCCAGCTCGTCGGCGGCCCGGCGGGCATCGCCCAGCTCATGCGCCACCAGGCCGATCTCGACGTACGCCGCGAGCAACCGTGGCCGGTCGGGTGCGTTCGCCTCGTCGACGGCGCGGCGGATGCCGGCCAGGGCGGGGCCGATCCGGCCCTGTGCCATCCGTAGCAGGGCCAGCCCGGGCTGCGTCTCGTGACCGGAGCGGCCGGCCTCGACGTACGCCTCCTCCGCAGCGACCAGCTCGCCCCGGAGTCGGTGCAGCTCGGCGCGTTCGTACAACGCCATCCCGGCGGCCACCTGGCCGGGAGGCTCGGCGAATCTCCGACAGGCCAGGTTCGCCTGTTCCAGGGCCTCGCTCCAGGCCCCGTTGAGCTGAAGGATCTGTGCCCGGTGCACCAGGCACTGGCCGCGGAACGGGACGAGGTCGGGCTGCGCCGCGCACCAGCGGTCGAGTGCGCGGGTCCACTGCGCCGCCCGGGTGACGTCGTACGCGTCCCGGCAGGCGAGGATCACCGCGCAGTACACCATTCCGGAGGCAAGGGGGGAGACAAGGCCGCCGGTCACCGCGAGCATCACCTCGTCGAGCTTCGCCATCCCGACTTCGGCGTCGCCGAGATCGATCCGCGTCTGTCCGATGCCCAGTCCGGCGAGCGCCAGCAGCTCGGGGTTCCGGACCCGTCGCCCGATCGCCTCCGCCGCGTCGAAGGTCGCCAGCGCCGCTTCAGGGTCGCCCTGCATCAAGCGCTCGAGGGCGCCGGGGATCATCACCAGCCCGGTGGCTGCGCACTCGGGTCCGTCGGCGGGCGCCCGTTCCCGGGCACGCGAGAGCCACCCGCCTGCGCGCGCCATCTCGCCCCGGTGCACCAGGTTCAACGCCGCCCAGAAGGCGGTCTCGGCGGCCGCCTCCGGGGAGCTGTCCGCCAGGTGCGCCGCGTAGGCCCGCTCGAGCAGACCCACGCCCTCCTCGTCGCGGCCGATCAGGAACGCGGTGCGGGCGAAGCGGTCGAGGTCGTCCGGCCCGAGGTCACCGGCGCGGTCCGCCGCGGCGAAGCAGCCGTGCGCTCGGGCCCACCCCAGCTCGGCGTAGGCTTCCTGTGCCCGGTCCAGCTCGGCCGCCGACATCACCAGCTCCGGATTCAGCCTCCGGGTGCGTCTCCCGCGGTGGGCCGGAGGTGCTTGGCTGTCGACTGTACGCCCCGGGCGCGTCCCTATCCGGGCAAAACGAGGTGAAAACCGTCGGTGCGGAAAGTTAAGGTCGAGGACGTGTCCCAACCCATTCCAGAAACCACCGACGCGACGCGCCGCGAGCCGGCGTCAGCGATGATCCGCGCCACCGGCCTGCGCAAGAAGTACGGCGACCTCGAGGCCGTCCGCGGAATCGACGTCGAGGTGCGGCCGGGTGAGTCGTTCGGGTTCCTCGGTCCCAACGGCGCGGGCAAGTCCTCCACGATGCGGATGATCGCGGCGGTGTCCCCGCCGAGCGGCGGCGAGCTCAGCATCCTCGGGATGGACCCGGCGGTCGACGGGCCGAGCATCCGGGCCCGGATCGGGGTGTGCCCGCAGGAGGACACGCTCGACAACGAGCTCAACGTGCGCGACAACCTGGTCGTCTACGGCCGCTACTTCGGCATCCCCAAGGCCGAGGTGAGCTCTCGCGCCGATGAGCTGCTCGCCTTCGTCCAGCTCACCGACAAGGCGAAGGCCAAGGTCGAGGACCTCTCCGGAGGGATGAAGCGTCGCCTGACGATCGCCCGGTCGCTGGTGAACAACCCCGACCTGCTGCTGCTGGACGAGCCGACCACCGGGCTCGACCCGCAGGCCCGCCACCTGCTGTGGGACCGGCTGTTCCGGCTCAAGCAACAGGGCGTGACGCTGGTGCTGACCACCCACTACATGGACGAGGCCGAGCAGCTGTGCGACCGGCTGGTGGTGATGGACGGCGGGCTGATCGTCGCCGAGGGCTCGCCGCTGTCGCTGATCCAGCAGCACTCCACCCGTGAGGTCGCCGAGCTCCGGTTCGGTGTGGGCGAGCACGAGTCGCTGGCCACGAAGGTGGAGGACCTCGCCGAGCGCGTCGAGGTGCTGCCGGACCGGCTCCTGCTCTACACCTCCGACGGTGAGGCGACGCTGGCGAAGGTGCACGAGCGGGGCCTCGACCCGGTCGCGGTGCTGGTGCGCCGCTCCACCCTCGAGGACGTGTTCCTGCGGCTGACCGGACGGACGCTGGTCGACTGATGAGCACGATCTCACCGCTCCCCAGCTGGACGATGGTGTGGCGGCAGACCGACTACTGGACCACCGTCTACAAGCGGACCTGGAAGGGCACCGCGATCACCTCGTTCGTGATGCCGCTGTTCTACGTGGGTGCGATGGGCGTGCTCCTCGGCGGGTTCATCGACTCCGGCGACGCGCAGCTCGAGGGCGCGGCGTCGTACCTCGCCTTCGTCGCCCCCGGCCTGGTCGCCGCCCATGCGATGCAGACCGCGACCGGCGAGGTGACCTGGCCGGTGATGGGCATGATCAAGTGGCACCGCACCTACTACGGGATGACGGCGACCCCGCTGGCGGTGGCCGACGTCGTCGCGGCGCACCTGATGTTCGTGGTGTTCCGGGTCGCCACCAGCTGTGGCGTGTTCCTGGTCGTGATGTCGTTCTTCGGCGTCTTCGAGTCCGTGGCCGGTGTGCTCGTCGCCTTCTTCGTGCAGGTGCTGATCGGGATGTCGTTCGCGGGGATCTTCTTCGCCTACGCCGCCACCCTGAAGAGCGAGGCCGGCTTCGCGGTGATCTACCGGCTGCTGGTGATGCCGCTGTTCCTGTTCTCCGGCGCCTTCTTCCCGGTCGCGAACCTGTCCGCGCCGCTGGAGCTGCTGGCCAAGCTGACCCCGCTGTGGCACGGCGTGGACCTGACCCGGATGCTCGTGCTCGACCGGGTCGACGGACCGCTGGCGCTGGTGCACGTGGCCTACCTGGTGGTGCTCAGCGCGGTCGGCTGGTGGCTGGCCGTGTGGCGCCTCGACAAGCGGCTGGAGGTCTGATGGCACTCGTCGGGCTCGCCGCCTCGCGGCTCACCCCTTCGCCCGCACCGAGGACGTCGGGCTGGCCGATCGTGCGGCGCAACTTCCGGGTCTACCGGTCCGCGTGGCTGATCTTCCTGACCGGCTTCCTGGAGCCGGTGTTCTACCTGTTCTCGATCGGGATCGGCGTCGGCCAGATGATCGAGGGCTTCCAGTTCAACGGGCAGACGGTCGCGTACGCCGCCTTCGTCGCGCCCGGCATGCTGGCCGCCTCGGCGATGAACGGGGCGATCCTCGACTCGACGTTCGGGATCTTCTTCAAGCTGAAGTACGACAAGATCTACGAGGGCGTGCTGGCGACGCCGATGCGCACCCTCGACATCGCCACCGGTGAGCTGACCTGGTCGCTGATGCGCTCCGGTGTCTACTCCGGCGGGTTCCTGCTGGTGATGGCCGGGATGGGGCTCGTCGACTCCTGGTGGGCGGTGCTCGCGTGGCCGGCCACCTGGCTGATCGGGTTCGCGTTCGCCGGCGTCGGGATGGCGCTCACCACGTTCATGCGGTCCTGGCAGGACTTCGAGTACATCCAGCTCGCGATCATCCCGATGTTCCTGTTCTCCGCGACGTTCTTCCCGGTCACCGCCTTCGACGGCTGGCTGCGCTGGGTCGTCGAGGCGACCCCGCTCTACCGCGGCGTGGCGCTGTGCCGGGAGCTGACGACTGGGGCCCTGTCGATGGACTCGGCGATCTCCGTGGTCTACCTGCTGGTGATGGGCGCCGTCGGCCTGCTGGTCGCCTCGCGCCGGTTCGACAAGCTGCTGCTGCACTGAGCCGTTATCTTGAGGCCAACGGCGTCGGGACGAGGAGCGGTGCGGATGGCGGAGTCGACGGAGTGGACCTTCGAGGGGTTCGACGGCGGTGAGCGGGTGGCTCGCTCCTGGCTCAACGCGGAGCCCCACTACATCGCGCTGCTGTGCCACGGCTACGGCGAGCACATCGGCCGCTACGCGTACGTCGCGGACCGGCTGGTCGAGCACGGTGCGATCGTCCACGGCATGGACCACGTGGGACACGGGAAGAGCGCGGGGGAGCGGGTGCTGATCCCGTACTTCGAGCCGGTCGTCGAGGACTTCCACGTGCTCGATCTCGCCGCCCGTGCGCAGAACACCGACCTCCCCGTCGTACTCATCGGGCACTCGATGGGCGGCATGATCGCGGCCCGCTACGCGCAGGAGTACGGCGACTCGCTCGCGGGGCTGGTGCTGTCCGGGCCGGTGCTCGGGTCCTGGGCGGTGCTGCCGCAGCTGCTCGCGCTCGAGGAGATCCCCGACACCCCGATCGACGTGGCCACCCTGTCCCGCGACGAGTCTGTCGGGGCGGCGTACGAGAAGGACCCGCTGGTCTGGCACGGCCCGTTCAAGCGGCCGACGCTCGAGGCGCTGTCGAGGACGATCGAGGTGATCCGCGAGGGCGGCACGCTCGGCCGGCTGCCCACCTTGTGGCTGCACGGCGAGGAGGACCAGCTGGTGCCGATCGAGGCCAGCCGGGAGGGCATCGAGCAGATCAAGGGCTGGACGTTCCGGCAGAAGACCTACCCTCGTGCACGGCACGAGATCTTCAACGAGACCAACAAGGACGAGGTGCTCGCCGAGGTCACCGCGTTCATCGACGACCAGCTCAGCTAGCAACCGACGACGGCCCGACATCGCTCGAGGAGCGACGCCGGGCCGGCGACGGATCTGGCTAGTCGGTGATGCGCATGACGAGGCCGGTCGCACCCGGCTCGAAGACGAGCGCGTAGAGCTCCTTGCTGTTGTCCTGCCCGAATCCGAGCAGCTGGAAGTCCAGCGGACCGTCCCTGAGCTCCACGATCTTGTGCGGGCCGGTCTTGATGCCGGACGTGGCGAAGAGTCGACCGTGTGCGTTGTTCAGCCTCCGTGACGTGTCACCGAAGATGTACTGGCCCTGCAGCGCCGGCATCGAAGCGCCCCGGTACACGTAACCGCCGATGACCGCGGTGCCATCGTCGTGGTCGTACTGCGCGATCGGGTCGGTGAACCCCTGGCCAGACCTGGTGCGCGCGAACACGAACGCATCACTCTTGGAGCCCTTGAGGTCGAACTCGTCCGGGTCGAACAGGAACGAACCCTCACGGACCCGCCAGCCGTAGTTGCCGCCGGCGGTGACGATGTCTACCTCCTCGACGTCGTTCTGGCCGACATCGCCGACCCATGCCTGGGAGGGTGTGCCGACGTTGGCCGCGGTGTAGTCGGCGGCGTCGAAGGAGAACCGGAACGGGTTGCGGAAGCCCATCGCGAACAGCTCCGGGATCTCGCCGTTCGGCTGGCTGGTCGCGAACGGGTTGTCGGCGGGGATGCCGTAGGGCACCAGGCCGGCGGCCACGTCGATCCGGAGGATGTCACCGAGCGGGTTGCTGGGGTTCTGGCCGTTGCCCGTGGCGCCGTGACCGAACATCGGGTTGCCGTCGAAGTTCTCCTGGCAGTTCTGGTCGTCGGCGCCACCGCCATCGCCGAACGCGATGTACAGCATGCCGTCCGGACCGAAATGCATGTCGCCGGCGTTGTGGTTCGTCTGCGGCTGGTCCACGGTCATCAGGATCCGACTGCTCTCCAGCGGTTCATACGTGAGGGGAGACGTGCTGGTCGGCTCCCATTCACGTACGACGCTGCGGTGGTCCGGCACCACTCCGGTGAGGTCACACGGCCCCGGGGGATCCTCCGGCAGGGGGAAGGTCGCCGGTGTGGATGGGTCGAAGGCCTCGGACGTGTAGGTGAAGAGCCTGCCGTCGTCCGCGAACGCCGCCCCCAGGAACCCCCGCTCATCCGTAGGGGTCAGGGGGCCGACCAGCACGCTGCTCACGTCGATGACGGTGCGAAGCACGTCGCCCGGCCGGGTCGTTCGGACGTTCAGCTCCTTGAGCTGTCCTACCTGGTCGACGACGTACATGAAGTCCGGCTGTCCCGTGGCGGTCACGCCCGCCAACGGGGCCACGAAGTCGTTGCTGATGGTCTTCAGGCCGACCTGCACCCGGCCGGTCTCGACGTCGGGAAGTGGATCGCCGATGGGGTCGCGGTCGCGGTCGGATGCGCCCGCGGGCATCATGGCCAGCGCGGTCGCGGTCGCCAGCGCGAACGTCGTCATCGCGGTGCGCATCCGGACACGGGATCGGCCCGGTACTGATCTGTGCTGCATGTGAGCCTCCAGATGAGTGCCGACGACGGTCGTCATCGGCGAGCCCGCCGCGAACGGGCGGTGCCTCGTCGATGTCGCCCTGGACGGATCACTCTCGAGGGAACGCGCGTGCTCATCGATCACGTTCCCACCCTCGTCGCCGAACCAGTACCGCCAATTGGTGCTAGTACCCAGGCGACATTGCGCGACAATCAGCGGCATTCGCGGCAGTCAGAACCCTGGCCACGCTTCAGCAGGCTTCAGCTACGGTGTGCCTTCGCGCGGAGTGCCTCAGGCGCCGAGCATCTTCTGGAACCAGGCGACGTCGATCCACTGGTCGAACTTGTTGCCGACCTCGCGCATGGTGCCGACGTGCTTGAAGCCGCAGGCCTCGTGCAGCCGGATGCTGCCGGGATTGGGCAGCGCGACCAGCGCGACCGCGGTGTGCACGCCGGAGTCGGCGAGCGTGTCGAGCAGCGCCGGGTAGAGGAGCCTCGCGACCCCCTTGCCGCGCACGGACGGGTCGAGGTAGATCGAGGTCTCCCTGGTCGTGTTGTACGCCGGCCGTGGCCGGTAGGACCACGAGTACGCGTAACCGACCACGTCCTTGTCGTTGTCCACCGCCACCAGCAGATGGTCCCCGGGGTGGTTGCCGCGCAGCTTCTCCTGCCAGTAGGTCAACGTGGGAGGTTCCAGGTCGAAGGTGGCGATGCTGTTGGCGATCTCGTGGTTGTAGATCGCGGCGATGTCGGTGAGGTCGTCGTCGATGGCCGGTCGGATGGAGACGTCGGGGGACATGGCCGCCATTGTTTCAGGCACACTGACGGCCATGACCATCGAACCTGACACGAAGGACTGGACCTGGGTCCTGGACCGTCCCTGCGACGAGTGCGGCTTCGACGCGGCCGGGTTCGGCGTGGAGCAGCTCCCGGACCTGATCCGGGACAACACGCACGGCTGGTCGTCGGCGCTCGCCAGGACGGATGTCGCGGTGCGGCCGGCCCCGCACATCTGGTCCGCGCTCGAGTACGCCTGCCACGTCCGCGACGTGCACCTGCTCTTCGAGCGACGCGTGCGGTCGATGCTCGAGGAGCAGGCCCCGACCTTCGAGAACTGGGACCAGGACGCGACCGCCGTCGAGCAGGAGTACGGCGAGCAGGACCCTGTCATGGTCGAGGTCGAGCTGATCGAGGCCGCCGGCCTGGTCGCCGGACGGTATGCGACGGTCAGCGGTGCCGCGTGGTCCCGAACGGGAACGCGCAGCAACGGTTCGGTGTTCACCGTGGAAAGCCTCGGTCGCTATCACCTTCATGATGTCGTGCACCACCTCTACGACGTACGCTCGTAGTCGGCATTTCTTCGGGAGGGGAACCAACATTGCGGCACACGGAGTTCTGGGCGCGGATGGAGTCGGCTCTCGGCTCGGCCTACGCCCGGACCTGGTCTCGTGAGCACGTGATCGCCGGACTCGGCGGACGCACGGTCACCCAGGCGCTGGAAGCGGGCGAGAGCCCGAAGACGGTGTGGCGCGCGGTGTGGCAGACCCTCGGCCTGCCACCGAACCAGCGATGAGCCAGCCGCCGGACCAGGCCGGTCGACGCGTCGCCGGCTGGGTCGGTGGCGGAGCCTCCGGGTTCGCGCGCGGCGTGCTCGGTGGGGTGCGGTGGCCGGACCACAAGCTGCAGCAGGTGCAGCGACGGACCATCTGGACACTGGTCGCGGCGCAGAGCCTCGGCGGCCTCGGGATCACGATCGGGATCGCGGTCGCCGCGCTGCTCGCCGAGGAGATCTCGGGTTCGGAGTCGCTCGCCGGCCTGGCGCAGACGATGCAGGTGCTCGGCGCCGCGGTGGCCTCCTTCCTGCTGGCACACCTGATGGGCAAGCGCGGCAGGCGGCCCGGTCTGTTGCTGGGGTACGTGCTCGGCGCCAGCGGCGCTGCCCTGTGCGTCGTGGCCGGGGTGGTCGACTCGTTCACGCTGCTGCTGGTCGGGGCGACCCTGCTCGGCTCCACGACCGCTGCGAACGCCCAGTCGCGCTACGCCGCGACGGACCTGGCCAAGCCGGCACACCGCGCCCGTGCGTTGTCGCTGGTGGTCTGGGCGACCACGGTCGGAGCGGTCGCCGGCCCGAACCTGACCGGGTGGGCCGGCAGGGTCGCCGCGGACGTCGGGCTGCCCCGGCTGACCGGCCCGTTCGTGATCGGGGTGGTCGGGATGGCCCTCGCCGCGGCGGTGATCGGCATCTTCATGCGGCCCGATCCGCTGCTGGTGGCCCGGGAGGCGGCACTCGCCGCCGGCCGCAGCGGCGTACGCACCGGCACGTCGTGGTCGCGGGTGACCGCCGCCGCGCGGGAACGCACCGGCGTCGCCGCGGGTGTGGTCGCGCTCGCCCTGGCGCACGCGGTGATGGTCGCGGTGATGGTGATGACCCCGCTGCACATGCACCACGGCGGCGCGACCCTGGAGATCATCGGCGTGGTGATCAGTGCGCACGTGCTCGGCATGTTCGCGTTCGCCCCGCTCGTCGGGATCGCCACCGACCGGCTGGGTCGCCCGGCGATCCTGATGGCCGGGGCGATCGTGCTGCTGGCCTCGCTGTTCCTGTCGGGTACGTCGCCGGCCGGTGCGTCCTTCCAGATCGGGCTCGGACTGTTCCTGCTCGGCCTCGGCTGGTCGCTGTGCACCGTGGCGGCCTCGACCCTGCTCTCGGAGTCCGCCCCGTCGAGCGCCCGCACCGATGTGCAGGGCGCGGCGGACCTGGTGATGGGCCTGATGGCGGCCGCGGCCGGTGCGCTGGCGGGTGTGATCGTCGGCTGGCTGGGCTATCCGGCGCTCAACGTCTTCGCGGCGCTCCTGGTCACCGGGATCGCCACCGCGGCGGAGTTCGCCCGGCGTACGGCGGGCAGCTCGGCGCCCGAGGACGACGAGACGCTGGCCATCTGAACCGCAGCTTCGCGACACGCCGAGCCACGTTCCGGCTCGAACAGGTGTTCGGGCTAGGGTGGTGTCACCGAAAAGCCAACAACGGCGCACAACCAAGGCACGTGGGGTCGAGATCCACAGGCTGAGGCGGGAAGCCCAAACTGTCGGAGGTCCGATCTAGTGTCACTGTCGATGAAGAAGACTGCAGGTTCCGCGAACAGGCGGACAGACGGACGGACAACTTCCATGGCTGGTGGAGACCGCGACAAGGCGCTCGACGCGGCGCTCGCGAACATCGAACGACAGTTCGGCAAGGGCACGGTCATGCGTCTCGGTGAGGAGACGCGGGCATCCCTCGAGGTGATCCCGACCGGGGCGATCGCGCTCGACGTGGCCCTCGGCATCGGCGGCCTGCCGCGCGGCCGGGTGGTCGAGATCTACGGACCGGAGTCGTCCGGAAAGACCACGGTCGCGCTGCACGCGGTGGCCAACGCGCAGAAGGCCGGCGGCATCGTCGCCTTCATCGACGCCGAGCACGCGCTGGATCCGGAGTACGCCAAGGCGCTCGGTGTCGACACCGACGCGCTGCTGGTCTCCCAGCCGGACTCCGGCGAGCAGGCGCTGGAGATCGCGGACATGCTGATCCGCTCCGGCGCGCTGGACATCATCGTCATCGACTCGGTGGCCGCCCTCGTGCCGCGCGCCGAGCTCGAAGGCGAGATGGGTGATTCTCATGTAGGTGTACAGGCACGATTG
>JAICRS010000199.1 GCA_025966335.1 Nocardioidaceae bacterium | reverse complement strand
CTCGGTGACCTGGTGCTGTGCCCGGTGGTCGCCGAGCGGCAGGCCGCTGATGCGGGACACGCGACCGAGGACGAGATCGAGCTGCTGACGGTGCACGGCATCCTGCACCTGCTGGGCTACGACCACGGCGAGCCCGAGGAGCACAAGGAGATGTTCGGCCTGCAGGCCCGGCTGCTCGCCGAGTGGCAGGGCGCCCGCCGTGGCGAGACCCTGCCCGGTGACGAGCCGGCGGGCATCTCGAACGGGGACCCGGAGGCATGACCACCGTCGACATCTGGCTGCTGATCATGGCAGCCGTCCTCGTCGTCATCGCCGGCCTGTTCAGCAGCGCCGAGGCCGCCTTCTCGTCGTTCTCCAAGGCACGTGCCGAGGAGATCGCCGCGGAAGGCAAGTCCGGCTCCGCCCGCCTGCTCTCGATCGTCGAGGATCCGGCGCGCTACGTGAACACCGCGCTGTTCCTGCGGCTGCTGTGCGAGGTCGGCGCGATCGTCCTGGTCGCGGTGGTGATGACCGACCTGATCGTGTCCCGAGACCCGGTCTCGGAAGAGGTGGTCGGCCGCTGGTGGGCCGTCGCCGCCACCATCCTCGTGATGGTCAGCGTGTCGTTCGTGGTGATCGGGGTGGCCCCGCGCACCATCGGCCGGCAGCACTCCGAGCGGGTCGCGCTGGTCTCGGCCGGCGTGCTGATCGGGTTCACCAAGGTGCTCGGCCCGATCGCGCAGCTGCTGATCCTGGTCGGCAACGCGATCACCCCCGGCCGCGGGTTCAGCGAGGGCCCGTTCGCCTCCGAGGCCGAGCTGCGCGAGCTGGTCGACCTCGCCGAGTCCAGCAACGTGATCGAGTCCGGCGAGCGGGCGATGATCCACTCGGTCTTCGAGCTCGGCGACACCCTCGTGCGCGAGGTGATGGTGCCGCGCACCGACGTGGTGTTCATCGAGCGCAGCAAGACCCTGCGCCAGGCGATGTCGCTGGCCCTGCGCAGCGGGTTCTCGCGGATCCCGGTGGTCGGCGAGAACCTCGACGACATCGTGGGGTTCGCCTACCTCAAGGACATCACCAAGCGGGTCTTCGACCGGCACGAGGCCGAGTCCACCGAACGGATCGAGTCGGTTATGCGCCCGGTCCTCTACGTCCCCGACTCCAAGCCGATCGACGAGCTGCTGCGGGAGATGCAGGCCAAGCGCAAGCACGTCGCGGTGGTCGTCGACGAGTACGGCGGCACCGCGGGCCTCGTCACCATCGAGGACGTCCTGGAGGAGATCGTCGGAGAGATCACCGACGAGTACGACGAGGCGCAGGTCGACGTCGAGCAGCTCGCCAGCGGCTCCACCCGGGTCAGCTCGCGGTATCCCGTCGACGACCTCGAGGAGGTGTGTGGTGTCGCGATCGAGGACGACGACGTCGACACCGTCGGCGGCCTGATGGCCAAGCACCTCGGCCGGGTCCCGATCCCCGGCTCGGTGGTCGAGGCCCATGGCCTGCGCTTCGAGGCGGAAGCCCCCTCCGGCCGACGGAACCGGATCGGCACCGTGCTGATCAGCCGCATCCACGAGGTCGAGCAGCAGCCCGACGAGGCCTACCCCGACTCCCATGCCGGCTGAGCGCCCGATGGTCGAGCTGAGCGACCCCGAGGACGTCAAGATCGTCGGCCTGGCCCGTTCCACCCGGGCCCGGACCCGGGCGGAGGAGGGTGCCTGCGTCCGCGACACCGACGGCCGGACCTACGCCGGCGCGACCGTGGCCCTGGAGTCCTTGCGGCTCTCGGCGGTCCAGGTCGCCGTGGCGATGGCGGTCTCCAGCGGGGCTCGCGGCCTCGAGGCGGTCGCCGTGCTGGGTGAGTCGGGCTCGGCCCGCGACACCGACCTGTCCGTCGTACGCGACTTCGCAGGACCCGGCGTCACCGTCCTCGTCGCCGACCCGGACGGCGCGGTGCTGCAGTCCTTGACCTCCTGAGCGGAGCCCCCGGAGACTGAACGGGGTCATTCTCGTCACAGTCGGGTGGGCGATTCGGTCATTAGTTACCAACCGGTACACCACCGAATGGCGCCCGACCACCTCCGCTTGTGATGATCTTCGGGCAAGCAATCGATGTAGGAAGTAGCAGGACGTGAACCACTCACCGCGCGCGGCCGGCGCCGCGATCCAACGGCTCCTCGTCGAGCTGATCGAGGCCGAGGCCTCGTCGCTCCTCGAGGCGGAGCTCGTCTACCACGCCGACGACCCCTACGCCGTCACCGCGGTCTTCAGCTCCGAGCCCGCTGCTGTCCGGTGGCGGTTCAGCCGGGACCTGCTCATCGACGGCGTCGACCGGCCGACGGGCCTCGGCGACGTGCACCTGCGGCCCTGCCTGGACTCGCACGGGCGCGCGGTCGTGATCATCGAGCTGCACTCCATGGGCCAGGAGGCACAGATCCAGGCCCGCGCCAGCGACCTGCGTGCCTTCGTCGACCGGATCACCGAGCTGGTCCCGCCCGGCTCCGAGTCCCAGCACCTCGACGTCGACGCCGCCGTTGCCGCGCTGCTGGTCGCCGACCGCTCGGACTGACCCGCGTCCCTGCGGGATCTCGCACGGAAAACCTGCACTCCCCAACCTGGCGCTGGTTCAGTAGGTTGAAGGCGTGAGTGTTGTCGGATGGTCCGCCCACGAGCGCGCCGTACGCCGGTTGCAGGAGTCGTACGACGGGCTCCCTCCCGGGACACCTGTGCGCCTGGCCAAGCGGACCTCGAACCTGTTCCGGGCCCGGACCGCCACCCATGCGCCGGGGCTCGACGTCTCCGGCCTGGACGGCGTCGTCGCCATCGACACCGACGCCCGGACCGCGGACGTGCAGGGGATGTGCACCTACGAGGCCCTCGTCGACGCCACCCTCAAGCACGGGATGGTCCCGCTGGTCGTGCCGCAGCTGCGCACGATCACGCTCGGCGGCGCGGTCACCGGCCTGGGCATCGAGTCCACGTCGTTCCGCAACGGGCTTCCGCACGAGTCGGTGCTGGAGATGGACGTCCTCACCGGCGCCGGCGAGGTGCTGACCGTGCGCCCCGGCGACGACCTGTTCGACCCCTTCCCCAACTCCTACGGCAGCCTCGGCTACGCGACCCGGATCCGGATCGAGCTCGAAGCGGTGCCCGGGTTCGTCGCCCTGCGCCACGTGCGGTTCGCCGACCTGGACACACTGGCCAAGGCGGTCGACACCGTGGTCGCCGACCGGCACTGGGACGGCACCCGGGTCGACGCCGTCGACGGCGTGGTGTTCGCCCAGGACGAGGCCTACCTGACCCTGGCCACCTGGACCGACCGCGCGACCGGCACCTCCGACTACACCGGGCAGGCGGTCTACTACCGGTCCCTGCAGCAGCGGGAGACCGACACCCTGACCATGTACGACTACCTGTGGCGCTGGGACACCGACTGGTTCTGGTGCTCGCGCGCGTTCGGGGCGCAGAACCCGCGGGTGCGCCGGCTTTGGCCGCGCCGGTTCCGCCGCAGCGACGTCTACCACCGCCTCGTCGGACTCGAGAACCGGTTCGGGGTGGCCGCCCGCATCGACGCCGCGCGCGGTCTGCCCGCCCGGGAACGGGTGGTCCAGGACGTCGAGGTGCCGGTGGACCGGCTGCCGGAGTTCCTGCGCTGGTTCGACGAGGTGGTCGCGATGTCACCGGTGTGGCTGTGCCCGTTGCGGCTGCGCGAACCCTCGGGGCCGGCAAGCGCACGCCGCTGGCCGGCGTACCCGCTCGACCCCGGCACCACCTACGTCAACGTCGGGTTCTGGGGCACCGTGCCGATCGCCGAGGGGGCGGCCCCCGGGGACGTGAACCGGGCCGTCGAGGCCCGGGTCACCGAGCTCGGTGGTCACAAGTCGCTCTACTCCGACGCCTACTACGACCGGGCCACCTTCGACAAGCTCTACGGCGGGGACCACCACGCGCGGGTGAAGGCGCACTACGATCCGGACGACCGGTTGACCGGTCTGTACGAGAAGGCGGTGAGGCGACGATGACGACCACGACGAACCGGCCCCAGGCGACGGTGACCATCGGCCAGGCGATGGCTGCGCTGATGGCGGGCGGGATGCCGTTCCGGTTCACCGCCTACGACGGCAGCAGCGCCGGTCCCGAGGACGCGACCGTCCGGCTGCACCTGCGCAACCAGCGCGGGCTGTCCTACATCCTCACCGCGCCGGGTGACCTCGGCATGGCACGGGCCTACGTCTCCGGTGACCTGGAGATCGAGGGCGTCCACCCCGGCGACCCGTACGACGCGATGGTGCTGCTGATGCGGAACCTCAAGTTCCGGGTGCCGACTCCGACCGAGGCGTTGCGGATCGTGCGCAGCCTCGGCTTCGGCCACCTGAAGCCACCGCCGCCGCCGCCACAGGAACATCTGCCGAAGTGGCGCCGCGCGCTCGAGGGGATGCGGCACTCCAAGGAGCGCGACGCGGCGGTCATCCAGCACCACTACGACGTGTCCAACCGGTTCTACGAGCTCGTGCTCGGCCCGTCGATGACCTACACGTGCGCCTGCTTCCCGACCGAGGACGCCGGGCTCGAGGAGGCACAGGCCAACAAGTACGACCTGGTCTGCCGCAAGCTCGACCTAAGGCCGGGGATGCGGCTGCTCGACCTCGGAAGCGGGTGGGGCGGGATGGTCCGGCACGCCGCCCGCGAGTACGGCGTCACCGCGGTCGGCGTCACCCTGTCGAGGCAACAGGCCCGCTGGGCCGGCGAGGCCATCGAACGGGAGGGCCTCACCGGTCGCGCCGAGGTCCGGTTCGGGGACTACCGCGACGTCGCCGACACCGGCTTCGACGCGGTCAGCTCGATCGGCCTCACCGAGCACATCGGGGTGCGGAACTACCCGTCGTACTTCGACTTCATGAAGCGCAAGCTGGTCCCCGGCGGGCGGCTGCTGAACCACTGCATCACCCGCGCCGACAACGATGCCACGGACACCGGCGCGTTCATCGACCGCTACGTGTTCCCCGACGGCGAGCTCACCGGGTCGGGCCGGATCATCAGCGCGATGCAGGAGATCGGGCTCGAGGTGCGGCACGAGGAGAACCTGCGCGAGCACTACGCGCTGACGCTGGCCGGCTGGTGCCGCAACCTGGTGGCGAACTGGGACGCCTGCGTGACCGAGGTCGGCGAGGGCACCGCGAAGGTGTGGGGCCTCTACATGGCCGGCTCGCGGCTCGCCTTCGAGCGCAACGAGATCCAGCTGCACCAGGTGCTCGCGGTGAACACCGACGAGACCGGGAACGCACACTTCCCGCTGCGGCCCACGTGGCTGAGCTGACCACCTCACCGGCGCCCGACACGACGAAGCACCCCGGAAGCTTCGGCTCCGCGGCGCTGGTGCTCGCCGGTGCGGCGCTGTTCGGCACGATCGGCACGGCGCAGCTGCTCGGACCGGCCGTGCCGTCGCCCCAGCTGGCCGCCGCCCGGCTGCTGCTGGCCGGGATCCTGCTGCTGGCGGTCGCCGTGGCCACCGGCCACCTGCGCGGGCTGCGTGCCTCGTGGCGGCAGGCTCC
The DNA here is from genome assembly GCA_025966335.1 of Nocardioidaceae bacterium. GTDB lineage: Bacteria > Actinomycetota > Actinomycetes > Propionibacteriales > Nocardioidaceae > Nocardioides_C. The sequence goes on along the minus strand of JAICRS010000199.1, from coordinate 51 downwards.
GGCCTGGTGGGCGGCGCTCGGTCAGGCCGGGTTCAACCTGTGCTTCCTGGG
>JAICRS010000217.1 GCA_025966335.1 Nocardioidaceae bacterium | reverse complement strand
GTGGAGAAGGCCGCCGAGGGGAAGACCAAGGACTTCTCCGGGTTCGTCCTCGACGAGTACACCCGCTCCGCGACCCCCTACTACGTCGACGTCACCGTGGAGAACATCGGTGCGGGCGACGTGGGCGGCGTACCGATCCCGTTGTGGGGCGTCGACGCGGAGAACACCCTGCTCCCCGCGGCGTCCTTCACCACCAGCTTCCGGCCCTGCGCGTCCGAGCCGCTGCCGAAGGAGTTCGAGGCGGGCGACTCGATGCAGACCTGTCTGGTCTACCTCGCCCCGGACGGCGGGACGCTGGAAGGGGTCAGCTTCCGGCCGGACCAGGAGGTCGCACCGATCCAGTGGACCGGCGAGATCGCCGCACCCAAGCCGGAGTCGAAGAAGGCGAAGAAGAACAAGAAGAAGAATCGGGAACGCTGACGGACCCCCGCCGCGAGGGAGGGGACCGATTTGGGCCGTTCACCCGGTCGCGGGGACAATAGGCCCATGACATCCGCCGCACCCGCCGCACCCCAGGAGCTCGTCCTGGGGAACCTGCGCGTCGGCCCGCCGGTGGTGCTCGCGCCGATGGCCGGGATCACCAACGCCGCCTACCGCCGGCTGTGCCGCGAACAGGGCGCCGGGCTGTACGTCTGCGAGATGATCACCTCCCGCGGCGTCGTCGAGCGGGACGAGACCACGATGTCGATGCTGGTCTTCGACGAGCTCGAGGACGTCCGCTCGGTCCAGCTCTACGGTACGGACCCGGTCTACGTCGGCAAGGCCGCGGAGATCCTCTGCGCGGAGTACGGCGTCGCCCACATCGACCTGAACTTCGGCTGCCCGGTGCCCAAGGTGACCCGCAAGGGCGGGGGAGGGGCGCTGCCGTGGAAGCGGCGGCTGCTCGGGGAGATCCTCACCAGCGCGGTCAAGGCGGCCGAGCCGTACGCCGTGCCCGTCACCATGAAGACCCGCAAGGGCATCGACGACGATCATCTGACCTACCTCGACGCCGGCCGGGTCGCCCAGGAGTCCGGCGCAGCCGCGATCGCCCTTCACGGGCGCACGGTCAGCCAGGCCTACAGCGGCCTCGCCGACTGGGAGGCGATCGGGAACCTGGTGCAGCACGTGGACATCCCGGTCCTCGGCAACGGCGACATCTGGGAGGCCGCGGACGCGATCCGGATGGTCCGCGAGACCGGTGCCGCCGGGGTCGTCGTGGGCCGCGGCTGCCTCGGCCGACCGTGGCTGTTCCGGGACCTCGCCGCCGCGTTCGCCGGCGAGCACGTGGCCACCCTGCCGACGCTGGGCGAGGTGGCCGCGATGATGCGCCGGCACGCCGAGCTGCTGTGCTTCCACATGGGGGAGGAGCGCGGCTGCAAGGAGTTCCGCAAGCACATCGCGTGGTACCTCAAGGGTTTCCGGGCCGGTGGCGAGCTGCGCAAGTCGCTCGGGCTGGTCACCTCGCTGGCGGTGCTCGACGAGCTGCTCGGGCGGCTGGACCCGGCCGAGCCGTTCCCCGTGGTCGAGCTGGGTACCCCGCGCGGTCGCCAGGGCAGCCCGCGCCACGTCGTACTCCCCGAGGGCTGGCTCGACGACCGGGACGGGACCGACTGCGCGGTCCAGGAGGAGACCACCGAGCTCTCCGGCGGGTGACCCGTGTCGGTCTAGACGGGTTTGCGCGTGAATGCGGGCGTTGACACACCTCTGTGGAGACCGATTTCGACGCCTCGGAGCGGATATGTTTCACTCTTCGCTCGGTAACGTTTCGGTCTCGACCCCTGGACTTGGTGATTCTCTGTGGCTTCCGGCCACCACAAGGCGGCGCGCCAGCGCGACTGGTCCACGCCGCTCCTGCGGCTCGCCGCACCCACGCTCGTCGCAACCCTGGTCACCGGCACCGTGGTCGGTGCCGCGGTCGCCTGGCCCGAGCAGCCGGCCACCTCGGTCGCAGCGATCTCCCGACCGATGACGGGCTTCGACACCGAGCCGCTGCCCGGCAGCCGGGTCGAGGTGATCTCCCGGTCAGCGCCGCGGGTCAGCCTCTCGCCCAAGCCCGAGCCGAAGCCGGAGCCGAGGACCGAGAAGCCGACCCCGACGCCCGAGCCGGAGCCGGAGGCGCTGTCAGGCGCCGACATCGTCGACCACCTGTTCCTGACCACCGCGCTCAACGTGTGGAGCGGTCCCGGCGAGGACTACACCCTGCTCGAGGTGCTCCCGGCGGGCACCAAGGTGCCGGTGACCGGTGAGGTCGTCGACGGCGCCTGGGCGGAGATCTCCTACGACGGGCTCTCCCGCTGGGTCAACGCCGACTACCTCGTCGAGGAGAAGCCGCAGCCCGAGGAGGAGGAAGCCGAAGCCCGCGTCGCCGGGATCTCCAGCGCACCGTGCCCGTCCGGCTCCGACGTGGAGAGCGGACTGACCTCCGACGCGGTCCTGGTGCACCGGGCGGTGTGCGCGGCATTCCCCGAGATCACGACGTACGGCGGCCTCCGTTCCGACGGCGAGCACGGCCAGGGACTGGCCCTCGACATCATGGTCTCCGGCTCGCTCGGTGACCAGGTCGCGGAGTACCTTCGCGCCAACGCCGGATCGCTCGGGATCAGCTACCTGATCTGGTCCCAGCAGATCTGGACCGTGGAGCGCAGCAGCGAGGGTTGGCGCTACATGGAGGACCGCGGGTCGACCACCGCCAACCACTACGACCACGTGCACGTCACGGTCTACGGAAGCTCCGCGGGCTGAGCCGATGACCCGGCCCGCGGTGATCGTCTTCGACGTCAACGAGACGCTCTCGGACCTGGCTGCGATCGCCACCCGGTTCACCGACGTGGGGCTGCCCGCACACCTGGCGCCGACCTGGTTCGCCTCGGTCCTCCGTGACGGGTTCGCGCTGTCCACGGTCGGCGCGAGCGAGAGGTTCGCGGTGCTTGCCGACCAGCAGCTCCGCACCCTCGCCGACCCCCGGCTGCTCGACCGCGACCTCGACGCCGCCGTCGAGCACATCCTGGCCGGCTTCGTCGGACTCCCGGTGCACCCGGACGTGGTGGACGGGATCCGGAGCCTGCGCGCGGCCGGGTTGCGGCTGGTGACACTGAGCAACGGTGCCACCCAGGTCGCGGAGAACCTGTTGAGCACGGCCGGTGTCCGAGACGCGTTCGAGCACCTCTTGTCGGTCGAGGACGCCGGGATCTGGAAGCCGCACCGGCGGGCCTACGAGTACGCCGCCCAGGTGGCCGGTGTCGACCTGGACCGGATGCTGCTGGTCGCGGTGCATCCCTGGGACCTCGACGGCGCGGCCCGGGCCGGGATGAGCACCGCGTGGATCGACCGCGCCGGGTCGACGTACCCACCGTTCTTCACCGCGCCCACGCACACCGTCACCGCGCTCACCGACCTGCCGGCCGCCCTCGGCTGACAAGCCGTCAGCGGCTGACGAGGCGGCCGGACTGTCCCCGCCGGGCAGTAGGGTCGACCTCGATGGGGTCGACGACGAACGGGTACGACGAGGCAGCGTGCGCCCGCTGGGTGGACGAGCCTCCCAAGCGACCCGAGCGGACCCCGTTCGAGCGTGACCGGGCCCGGCTGGTGCACTCCGCGGCGCTGCGCCGGCTGGCCGCCAAGACGCAGGTGGTCGGGCCGCAGACCGACGACTTCGTCCGCAACCGGCTCACGCACACCCTCGAGGTGGCGCAGGTGGCCCGCGACCTGGCGAAGACGCTCGGTTGTGACCCGGACATCGTCGAGACCGCCGCGCTCGCGCACGACCTCGGACACCCGCCGTTCGGGCACAACGGCGAGCGCGTCCTCGATGCGCTCAGCGCCGAGTGCGGCGGGTTCGAGGGCAACGCGCAGACGCTGCGGATCCTGACCCGGCTCGAGGCCAAGACCGCTGCCCCCGACGGCCGGCCGGTGGGCCTGAACCTGACCCGCGCCACCCTCGACGCGAGCACGAAGTATCCCTGGCCGCGGGAGAGCGCCGACCAGCCGCACGGCACGCACGCCGACGGGTCGCCCCGGTCGGTCAAGAAGTTCGGGGTCTACGACGACGACCTGCCGGTCTTCACCTGGCTGCGCGAGGGGGTGCCCGGCACCGAGCGGTGCCTGGAGGCGCAGGTGATGGACCTCTCCGACGACGTGGCCTACTCCGTGCACGACCTCGAGGACGGCATCGTCGCCGGCAAGATCGACCTGGGCTCGCTGGGCGACGCCGGCCGCCGCCGCGAGGTGTGGGCCACGGTCCGCGACTGGTACCTGCCCGGTGTCAGCGACGCGGAGCTCGACGAGGCGATCGGCCTGCTGATGGCGCTGCCGTCGTGGCCGGGTGCGCCGTACGACGGGAGCCGCCGTGGGCAGGCCGCCCTGAAGAACCTCACCAGCGACCTGATCGGGCGTTTCTGCAGCAGCGTCCAGCACGCCACCCACGAGAAGTACGGCACCGGTGCCCTCACCCGCTACGCCGCCGACCTGGTCGTGCCTCGGGAGACCGCCCTGGCGATCGGGGCGCTGAAGGGCGTCGCCGCACACTACGTGATGCGCGCCGACGAGCGGGTCGCCGTCCTCGCCACCCAGCGCGAGGTGGTCGCCGACCTGGTCGCGGCACTGTGCTCCGGCGGACCCGACCTGCTGCAGCCGGCGTTCCGCGACGACCACGCCCAGGCCGCCTCCGACGCCGGGCGGCTGCGCGTGGTCGTCGACCAGGTCGCCTCACTGACCGACGCCTCCGCGCTGGCCTGGCACGCCCGGCTGACCTCATGACGGAGGACCGGCCGGTGCTGCTGACGGTCGGGCACGGGCGGCTCGACCGGGCTACGCTCGGCCCACTGCTGGTCGACGCCGGTGTGCAGCTGCTGATGGACGTGCGCCGGTTCCCGGGCAGCCGCAACAACCCCGACGTCAGCCGGGACGCCCTGCCGGCCTGGCTGCCGGAGGAAGGTGTCGAGTACCGGTGGGAGGAGCGGCTCGGCGGACGCCGCCGGCTCCCGGCCGATGAGGACGACCAGGACCCGTGGTGGCAGGTCGACGCCTTCCGCGCCTACGCGGCCTACACCCGGACCCCCGAGTTCACCGCCGGTCTCGCCGACCTGCTCGAGGAGGTCGGCGTGCGGCGAGTGGCGGTGATGTGCAGCGAGAGCGTGTGGTGGCGCTGCCACCGGCGGCTCATCGCAGACGTGGCCCTGCTGGGCCATGACGTCGACGTCCGGCACCTGATGCACGACGGTCGGCTCACCCCGCACCCCCCGGCCGCCGGCGCCCGG
>JAICRS010000341.1 GCA_025966335.1 Nocardioidaceae bacterium | reverse complement strand
GGCGAGGTCTCGTCCGTTGGTCGGGACCGCGCCGCCCCAGAACGCGACGTCGACGAAGCACCGGCCCTGCGCCACGGCGCGTTTGGTGTCCAGCGACTCGACGTCCACCGTGGCGGGGACGCTGTTGAGCGGCATGTCGACGATCGTGGTAACCCCGCCGGCCGCGGCGGCCCGGGTGGCGTGATCGAACCCCTCCCAGTCCTCACGGCCCGGGTCGTTGACGTGCACGTGCGAGTCGACCAGGCCGGGCAGCAGCACCACGTCGTCGTCGAGCTCGACCTGCTCGTGGCCCTCCATCCACGAGGTGTGCGGCTCGACGGCCACCACCGTCCCGTCGGCGACGCCGACGCAGGCCGGTCCCTCGCGTCCGTCGATGACGGCACGGGCGGCGCGCACGACCAGGTCGAGCATGCTCAGCCCAACGTCGCGCGGTACGCCCGCCAGCTGCCGTGCTCGGTGATGTCCTTGTGCCGGTCGCGCTCGGTCTCCCGCAGCACCATCGACAGGGTCGCGGTGCCGTCCTCGAGCTCGATCACCCCGAGCTCGAGCTCGGGCGGCTCCGCGGGAAGGAACCTGTCGCGGAGCACCTCCAGGGGTACGTCGAACAGCTCGCCGCGCACGGAGCCGCCACCGGTGTCACCGACCGGGAGGATGCCCGGGAACTCGTCGCGGACCGAGAAGAACCGGTACTTCGCCGCGGTCTGCCGCTCGCCGAGGAACGGGTGCTCGGCGATGTTGTCGTGCAGCCGTCCGCCGCGCATCCCCTCGCCGTTGGTCATCAGGTACACCATTCGCTGTTCCTCCATCGGGTTCGTCGGGTGCCGCTCAGGAGCCTCGGAGCCGGCCGGCCCGTGCTCAGCATGCTGCCACCTCGCGCCGCCCCTCGCAGGTGTTCGCTGGTGTGATCAGCCGGCGATGGCGGTGTAGTGACCGAGCACGAACTCCCAACCGCCGTCGTAGTTCTCGCGCATCGCGATGCCGTGCTCGAGGGCTTCCCAGCCGGTGTGGGTCAGCTCGACCCGCGTGCCGTCGGAGGCCTGCGTGAAGGTCACCGAGACCTGGGTGGCCCGCGCGGGATCACCGCCGGGATGCCAGGTGAAGATCACCAGGTCAGGCGGTTCCCAGGCGGTCACGGTCCCCCACACCGTCGTACTCCCGTCGGAGATCGTCTCCACGATCTCGCCGCCGACCGTGCCGTCGATCCGCACGGAGGCAGCATCGGCCCGGCCCACCGAGTGCGTCGGCAGCGGCCACCAGCTGCTGATCTCGTCGGTGAAGAGCTCGAATGCGCGGGTCTGTGGCACGGGTACCAGGACGACCTTGACCAGTGGCTCGGTCACGGCATCCGGAGGGACGGTCCGGTTCGGGTTGTTGCTCATCGGTGCCTCCTCGAGGCGTCCTGCTTCGCGTGCTCGGCGAAGCTGTCCAGCGCCGTGGACCAGAAGTCGTCCAGCCACGCGCGCAGCGCGGCCAGGCCCTCCGGTGCGACGCGATAGATGTTGCGGGTCCCGACGGAGTCGTGGGCCACCAGCCCACTGGCCTCGAGAACCCGCAGATGCTGGGACACGGCCGGGCGGCTGATCGGCAGCTGCCCGGCCAGCTCGCCGACCGCGGCGGGCCCCGAGCGAAGCAGCTCCAGGACCTGCCTGCGCATCGGGTCGCCCAGAGCGTCCAGCACTTGGTAAGTTCCCACGAACGGTAAGTTAGTACTTACGAAGGCGTTCCGCCAGCCCCGTCTGGACCGGCCCAACGCTTACCGGGTGCGCGCCAGTTCTCCTCTCGAGCCAGCCCTGTTCTTCGGCGGAGAGCGAGGCTCTCCGCAGCAACAACCACGGCGGCGGACCAGATGATGGCGGCGATCCCCCAGCCGGCTCCCGGGCTGCCGAGCTGATCGGGGTAGAGAACGGCGAAGGCGCCGAATCCGGCACCCGTACAGGCAGCAGTCCAGGTGGGAAGGCGGAAGGGCAAGGCGCCCAGCGCCGCGACGACCAGCAGGACGACGATCGCCAGCGCAAGAACCGACTGGGCCGGGATGCGGTCCACAAGACCCGGGTACCTCACGCCGTCGTGGTAGTCCGAGGCCAAGCTCCACGCGTAGCCGATCCAGGGGCCGGCGCCTGCCAGTGCCACCACCAGCAGCGGCCACGACCGCCCTCGGTGCGCGCCTGGTGGCGCCCAGCTCCGCCTTTGCGAGAGGGCC
>JAICRS010000115.1 GCA_025966335.1 Nocardioidaceae bacterium | reverse complement strand
TGGGACTTTCACGCACTGGGAAGAGGGACGAGGTAGGAATGCGGATCTTGCTGTGGCACGTGCACGGGTCGTGGACGACGTCGTTCGTGCAGGGCGAGCACGACTACGTCGTGCCGGTGACCCCCGGCCGCGACTCCGACGGCCTCGGGCGAGCCCGGACCTGGGACTGGCCGGACAGCGTCGTCGAACGCACCCCCGAGCGGCTCCGCGACGAGGACTTCGACATCGTGCTGCTGCAGCGCCCGCACGAGGTCGAGCTCGCCGAGCGGTGGACCGGTCGCCGGCCCGGCCGCGACGTGCCGGCCGTCTACGTGGAGCACAACACGCCGGGGGGCGAGGTCCCGTTCACCAGGCATCCCATGGCGGACCAGTCCGAGATCCCGATCGTGCACGTCACCCATTTCAACCGGCTGTTCTGGGACTGCGGAAGCGCGACGACGCACGTCATCGAGCACGGCATCGTCGATCCCGGCCACCACTACTCGGGCGACTGGGCACGGGCGGCCATCGTGGTCAACGACCCGGTGCGGCGGTGGCGCGCGGTCGGGACCGACCTGCTGCCCGGCCTGGCGCAGGTCGCGGCACTCGACGTGTTCGGGATGAAGGTCCACCAGCTCAACGATGCGCTCGACATCCCGGGTGACCGGTTGTGGACGTTCGAGGACCTCCCCCAGCACCAGCTGCACCACGAGCTCGCGCGTCGCCGGGTCTACATCCACACCGCCCGATGGACGTCGCTCGGGCTTTCCCTGCTCGAGGCCATGCATCTCGGCATGCCGGTGGTCGCCCTGGCCACCACCGAGGCGGTCGCGGCGGTGCCACCTGAAGCCGGGGTGGTGACCACCCGGCCGGAGCAGCTGACCGCCGCGGTCTGGCGGTTCATCCACGACCCGTCGGAGGCGCAGGCCGTCGGCGCGAAGGCACGCGAGGCCGCTCTCGCACGTTACGGCCTCGGGCGGTTCCTCGCCGACTGGGACGCGCGGCTGTCCGCGTGGGTGCCGGTCAGCGGCTGACCGGCGATGCGCATCACGACCGGCTCTCGCGGGTCTTCCGTTCGTTCGCGTGCTGGATGGCGTCGACGAGCTCGTCCTTGTCCATCTTCGAACGGCCGCTGATGTCCAGCTTCTGGGCAATGTCGTAGAGGTGGTCCTTGGACGCGTTCGCGTCGACGCCGCCGGCCGTCTCACCGTCCTTGCGGGCAGCGGACCCGGACTTCTCGGCCTGGCGGTCCGAGGGGCCCTTCTCGTCCTTGCTCTCCCAGTGGTCTCCCACCTTCTCGAACCCGTGCTTGAGGGCGGCGTACGCCGTGCGGTGCGCCCGCTCTCCCTCGCCGTACTCGTCGACGGCCGAGTCGTGGGCCTTGGACCAGGTTTCCTGCGCCTTCTTCGGCGAACGCTGCAGGGTCGAGGGAAGTTCGTCCTTCGCAGGCATGTGACAGCCTCCTTAGGGTCGGTTGCGGGGTCGGATGCACATCGGCCGTACCCGACACGGTGGCGTCCCATGCCCCGGCGTACTCCCTGCCGAGTCGGCGGGTTTGCCGCGGTCCGCTTCGCTCGGCGTACCTGGACGTGGGCGGCTTCGACGTCGTCTTCTTCGCCGGCGAGGCGGAGCGGCTCGCGCTCGATCTCTCCTCTGCGGGGTGGGGACTGGACTATGTGGGCAAGGTGGTCGCGCACCACTACCCTCCCACTCCCGCCGGCATCATCGCTGGCAGGTCCGGGTCGCGCGGAACCGGATCCTCACCACGCTGCTTCGCCGGCCGTGGCCAGTGGTGGCGCACGCCGGTCTGACCGCCGTCCGCAGCGGTCGTGCCGGGCGCGAGGCGTCTGCTGGATCACCGGTCCAGCTAGGGCTCACTCCCAGGAGGCATCTCCTCGACCAGGTCCGGCACGGAGTCCTTCGGCGCCGTGGCGGTCTCGATCTGCTGGAGGAACAGCTCCTGCTCCACGCCCGGCTCATCGCTGTCGATGCCGACACCGACCGCCGCCTGCGTCGAGCCCTGTTGGTGGGCGCGGACGGCCTTCTGCGAGACCGCGGTGAGCTCGCCGGTGTCGGGGTCGACGAGCATCAGCTCTTCCTCGACCCCGATCTTCCTCAGTCCCATCGCAGGTCCACCAGTCAACGGCTCCCGTCGGCCAGGTCGACCTGGATCGGCGTACCCAGCTCCACGGTCCGGCTCACCGTGCACAGCCGGTCGTGGGACTGGGTCATGGCTCGCGGCACCGCCTCCCGAGCGGCGTCGCCGGCCGGGCCCTCGGGAAAGGCAATGTCGAACGTCAGCCGGAGGTTCGTCAGGTGGTTGCCGGAGTCGTCGCGGACCTTGTCCCCGGACATCCGCACCTCGAACCGGTTCGGGTCCGCGCGCTTGGCCGTGATGTGGTCGACGTCGGAGGCGCTGCACCCGGCGATGGCGGCGAGCAACAGCTCCACCGGCGTGAAGTGCTCGCCCTCTCCGCTGCCGAAGATCAGCTTGCCACCGCGGGCGTTCGTCGCCTCGTACCGACCGAGGCCGACGCGGCTGAGCTCGACGGCCCGCAAGGAGTTGTCTGTCATGGCGGCACTCTTCCACAGCGGGGTCGGGTCCTACGATCGACCTCATGCGCACCGACTTCGCCGCCGAGGACCCGGACGTCAACGTCTACCGGTTGCTGACGGCGGTGGTCGTGCCGCGGCCCATCGCCTGGGTGACGACGCTCTCCGAGGACGGGCTGGTCAACCTCGCACCACACTCGTTCTACACGGTGGCGTGCGCCCGGCCACCGATCGTGCAGTTCTCGTCGGTGGGCAAGAAGGACACGTTGCGCAACGTCCTCGCCACCGGGGAGTTCGTGGTGAACCTCGCCTACGCACCGCTTCTGGAGCAGGTCAACAACTCTGCCGCACGGTTTCCTCCGGACCAGAGCGAGGTCGAGCAGCTCGACATCGAGATGGAGCCGAGCCTGCGGGTGGCGCCGCCGAGGGTCGCCCGCTCCCCCGTCGCGATCGAGTGCACCGTGCACAGCACCAACGAGCTCGGTGACTCCACGGTCGTCCTCGGTGACGTGCGGCTGATCTCGGTGGCGCAGGAGGTGCTGAATGACCGGCACCCGGAGTTCACCCTGCTCGACCCGCTGGCCCGGCTCGGCAAGGACGAGTGGGCGCTGCACTCCGAGGTGGTCGCGATCCCCCGCCCGAGCCGGCCGGAGGACATCTCCTAGCGCACGGGGGAAGCCTGCCGCGCCCGAACGGCGGCAGCAGCATCCTCGGCCACCAGGTCAGCGTTGATCGCGGCGGCAGCCATGACTCCGGCGCCGGCCGCGACGGCGACCATCGCTGAGAGGTCGCTCACGTTGCCCGCTGCCCACACCCCGGCGATCTCCGTGCGGCCCATCGGCTCTGTCGTGATGAAGGCCCCGTGCGGGTGGTCGGTGAGCGTTCCCCCGAGCTGTTCGTACAGGTCCGCCCGCGCGACGAACCGGGGCGCCACCGTCACCGCGTCGACCAGGAGCTCCTGACCGTCCTCGAGAACGACGGCCCGAAGAGCACCGTCCTCGCCGCGGAGACGTCGGACAACGCCGCGCACGACCCGGACGTCCAGGGCGGCCAGCTGTTCCCACTCTTCCTCGCCGGGGTCCGGCATCGTGTGCACGAAGAGCGTGACGTCGTCGCTGAGCTGACGGAACAACAGCGCTTGGTGGACGCTGAGCGGGCTGGTGCCGAGCACGCCGATCCGCTGTCCGCGCACCTCCCACCCGTGGCAGTAGGCGCAGTGCAGCACGGTCTTGCCCCAGAAGTCGCGCACGCCGGGGATCTCCGGGAGCTCGTCGACCAGCCCGGTCGCCAGCAGGAGCCGGCGGGCGCGGATCGTCGTGCCCCCTGCGAGATCCACCTCGAAGGCGTCGCCATGACGACGCACGGCGAGTGCGGAGTCGTGGCGGATGTCCGCGCCATAGTCCTCTGCCTCCCGGCGGCCGTCCGCGAGCAGCTGGAGCGGCGGGGTTCCCTCTCTCGCCAGAACGTTGTGTGCGTCGGCCGCAGGAGCGTTCCGCGGTTCGCCGGCGTCGACGACCACCACCGAGCGCAGGGAGCGTGCCAGTGCGACGGCGGCGCTCAGACCGGCCGCGCCTCCGCCGATGATCGCGACATCATGGGTCAGTCCGTTGGTCATCTGAAGCCTCTTTCCTTGAATGGTGTGGCCGTGCCAGCTTGCACGGGTCAGGGGCGTCGGGCCGCCCACGCGGTCCGGCTGCTCCGGAGTGTCAGGTCGCGCTGGCGCAGGAGGGCGTGGGCGCTCTCATCGGCGAGGAGGTGGTCCAGGGTGTCGAGGTCGTCGCCCGTGAGCCGGTCCTCGAGCGCGGAACGAACCCTGCCGAGAAACATTCGCGCGTAGCGTTCGATGCTCGGTGGTGCCGGGCTCACCGCGATGTCAAAGGTCTGCTGAGCGGCCATCGCGAAGCCGGCCCGTTCGAGGGACGCCCGCCAGTCAGGGTGCGCGTTCCAGTCGTCCTGAGCCATGGCGTCGTGGAGCCGGGTTTCCAGACCGGACCGGCCGTGCCCCACGTCGTCGGGCAGGAAACGCGGGAGGCTGTCCATCTCGATGACGACCAGCAGCCCGCCGGGGTTCGTTGCCGCGAAGAGGTCGCTGAGCATCCGGTCCGGGTCCGCCACATGGTGCAGGGACAACGCGGCCCACGCCAGATCCACTGCGCCGATCTCGGGCCAGACGCCGTCCAGGTCCGCCTGCACGACGCGCAGCCGCTCGGTCAGCCCGTGCCGGCGTGCCGACGCCCCGATGCGCTCCAGCATCGACGCCGAGCTGTCGATCGCGACGATCTCGGCTTGCGGGAAGCGCCGTGAGAGCGCCAGGGTGCCGGTCCCCGTCCCGGCACCCAGGTCGACGACCCTGCGCGGGACCTCGCGAGCGTGTCTCTCCGCCCAGGCGGTCATCTCGTCCAGGTACGAACCGAGCATCTCTGCGTCGAGATCGAGCATGTCCGCCAGATCGGCTTCGTGGTCGTGGGCCTGCGCGACGCCCTGCTCGTGTTGGGACTGGGTGCGATGCCCATGTTGGTGCTGTGTCATGTCTCTACGGTACGCCGACTTCGCGCGTGTGGCATACACTCTTGCGTATGACGCAAGAAGTCCTCGACTCCATCATCCGGCAACGCATCCGCGGCCTGCGACTGGCTCGTGGCTGGTCACTGGATGCCCTGGCCGCTCGCTGCTACCTGAGTCCCTCGACCCTGAGCCGGATCGAGACCGGCCACCGCCGGATCGCGCTCGACCAGCTCGTCCCGATCGCTCGGGCTCTCGGCACCACCCTCGACCAGCTCGTCGAGTCCGCCGAGGACGAGGACGTGGTGATCCGTCCGCAGGCCGACCACACGCGCGGGGTGACCAGCTGGCTCCTGTCGAGTGATCGCACCCTCCACGGCGTGACCGTGGCGAAGATGCGGATCACCGCCGAGCGGCCCACCGGACCGGACCAGGCGAAGGTGCACCCCGGGCGGGAGTGGTTCACCGTTCTGTCGGGCACGGTCAGCCTTCAGCTGGGCGAGCGGACGATCCTGGTCCGGGCGGGCGACGCGGCCGAGTTCTCGACCATGGTTCCGCACGCGATCGGCGCTCATGACGGGCCCGTGGAGATCCTCACGATCTTCGACCACGACGGGGAGCGTGCACACCTGCACGGCTCCGGCGACGCCGGGCCTGGTTCGGACTGACCGGCCGGAGCGCCGAATGTCACAATCGAACATGTGTGCTGGAGCTGCACGGAAATCTGTCGGGGACGTGTCACAGCAGCACACGTGTGCCGGTGTGTCCCCCGCGGGTCGCGCGGAGCTCGCGCGCGAGTTCTCCACGCCTGAACGGCGAAAACTCCGCGTCTCAACAGGATGGGGCTAGGGGGTGGGGGTGGCGGCGCAGTTGGTGAACCATCCGTTCGGGTCGAACAGTTCCGGCCTCCGTTCGCGCAGGATCGGCTCCGCCGCATCCTTCAGGACCAGATGCGTTCCGGTCCGCTCCGCGACATTGCCACGCAGGCGGTACGTCGTACGCCGCACGTCCCAGGCCAGCAGCACACCGGGCGGCTTCGCGACCGTGGCGGTCCACGTCGCCAGCCCACCGGTATCGGTGCAGGTGGCGGTCGCCGGCGCCGCTCCCCCGTCGGTTGCCACGAACCCGACCACCGGTGCGCCGTCGACGACGACCTCTCCGAGGGCATCGCCGTCGAAGCCGAGCACGTGCAGCACGAAGCCACCGCGAGGATGGAAGCCGCCGCGGCCGACCAGGAGCTCCCGGTCCGTGCCGTGCAGCCGCAGGACCCGGACCGAGTCGGGATCGAGGTCGACCCCGGCGAGCGACATCACGAACGCCTCGCCATCGACGGTGGTGGACAGCGAGGCTGCGCAGGCATCCGCTTCGGCGGGCCGGTAGGTCACCTGGTCCGGCGCTCCGTCACCGTCGACATCGGCCTGCCAGGTCGTGCGCACAGCATCCGGGGCCCGTTCCTCCCCCTGGCAGTCAGCGGGCCGCGGCGTACCCGCTCCCGTGACAGGCGAGTCGCCGGACCGGCCGGAACCATCCGACCCACAGGCGGTGATGACCACGCCGAGCACCGTGGCGCACAGCGTCGCTCGCAGGGTGCGCATGCCGGTGGGACGCACCGGTTCCTAGCCCGGTTCCACCCGCGCCAGCAGGCCGCGCCGTACCTCGGGCCACTCGGCGCGGACGATCGAGAAGTAGGCGGTGTCGGCCAGCGTGCCGTCGTGGCGACGGCGGTGCGCCCGCCAGAGGCCTTCAGCCGCCGCCCCCAGCCGCGTGATCGCGTCGGCCGAACGTCGGTTGCCCGCGTCGCACCGCAGCGCCACCCGTTCGCACTCCCACCCGTCGAAGGCATGGCGGAGCATCTGCAGCTTCACGTGCGGGTTCGTCTCGCCGCCCCAGAACCGACGGCCGTAGAAGGTGTTGCCGATCTCCACCCGAGGCACCTCGGGATCGTGCTCGTAGAACGAGGTGACCCCACGCAGCTCACCGGTCTCGGAGTCGACCACGGCCAGCGCCATGACGAACGGGCTGTCAAGGAACCGGCGGATGTTCGCGGCCGTCGTCTCCGGGTCCAGCGGCGGCGCTGAGGTGTGGAACGCATAGGCCTCCGGGTCACCCAGCGCGAGCCAGCCGGGAGCGTGCTCCAGGGTCAACGGTTCGAGGGACACCACCGGACCGGTCAGCCGCAAGTCATGCTGCATGGGTCAACCCTGCCACGGCCGGCACCCGGGCCGACTGCGAGGATCGGCCGATGACGACCACCCGAGAGATCCACCTCGCCTCGCGACCCACCGGCTGGCCGACCGCCGACAACTTCCGCCTCGTCGAGGCCGAGCTGCCGGATCCCGAACCCGGCCAGGTGACGGTGCGCAACACGGTGATGTCGGTCGATCCCTACATGCGCGGCCGGATGAACGATGTGCGTTCCTACGTCCCGCCCTACGCCCTCGACGCTCCCCTCGACGGTGGCGCGGTCGGTGAGGTCGTGGCCTCCCGCGACGACAAGCTGAAGGTCGGCGATGCGGTGCTGCACGGGCTCGGCTGGCGCGAGCACGCGGTGGTCGACGCGAAGCGGGTCCGCCGCATCGACACGTCGCAGGTCCCCGCGTCGGCGTACCTCGGTGTGCTCGGCATGCCCGGCACCACGGCGTACGTGGGGCTGGTCCGGATCGCGGAGCTGCGCGAGGGTGACACGGTCTTCGTCTCCGGAGCCGCCGGTGCCGTGGGCAGCGCCGCGGGACAGATCGCGAGGAACCTCGGGGCGGCACGGGTGATCGGTTCGGCCGGCACCGCCGAGAAGGTGGCCTACCTGGTCGACGAGCTCGGTTTCGATGCCGCGTTCGACTACCACGCCGGGCGGGTCGGCGAGCAGCTCGCGGAGCATGCACCGGACGGGATCGACGTCTACTTCGACAACGTCGGCGGCGACCACCTCGAGGGGGCGATCGGGCAGATGCGCGACTTCGGCCGGTTGGCGCTGTGCGGGGCGATCTCCCAGTACAACAACGAGAAAGCCGCTCCCGGACCGCGCAACCTGTGGCTGGCCGTCGCCAGGCGCCTCTCCATCCGCGGGTTCATCGTCAGCGACCACAACGACCTGGCCCGGGAGTACCTCACCCGGGCGACCGGGTGGATCGGCAGCGGGCGGCTGAAGTACCGCGAGACGTCCGTCGACGGGCTGGAGAACGCGGTCGACGCGTTCCTGGGCCTGCACCGGGGCGCCAACCTCGGCAAGATGCTGGTCCGGCTCAACGGCGCGTGACCCGGTCGTCCTGCGACCGCTCCTGCTCCCCGGAACGGCGACCGGCCATCACGAGGGCGACGCCGGCCGCCACCAGAGCCGCCACGCTGTTCGTGATCAGGTCGGTGATCGCGTCCTTCAGCCCGAAGATCACCCTGATGTCGAAGATCTGCCCGGTGGTCCACTCCGCGATCTCCCACAGCGCTCCCACCGTCACGCCGAAGGTGAACACGGCCGTGGCCATCGGCAACCGGCCCGTCCCGGTCAGGGTGTCGCGGTAGACGAGGAAGAAGAACGCCAGCGTGATCGCGAAGATGGTCACCGCGTGCGCGACGTTGTCATAGGCGACGATGCGCTTGTAGAAGTTGAACACGAACCCGAGGGCGTTCAGCACCGCCGCCACCACGACCAGCGCGTCGAAGGCCGTGGGCAGCCGGTCGTCGCGCAGCAGGTAGGCGAAAGACAGGACCAGGAACAGCGCCATCGCCAACGCACCGACGACATCGCCCACCACGATCTGCTGGACCATCGCGGCGACCAGCACGAGCCGGATCACCCAGGCGGCGAAGCGGTACCAGGTGGAGTTCATGACGCTCCGGTGCCCAGCGCCACGCGTGTCAATCACCCGATTGCTTAAGGTGTCGTCCATGCCCAGCCTCTCCCTCGACGAGTCCCGTCGCCGCGCAGACCTGCTCACCATCACGTCGTACGACGTGTCGCTCGATCTGTCCGGCGATGACCGGACGTTCACCTCCACGACCCGGATCAGGTTCACCGCCG
>JAICRS010000319.1 GCA_025966335.1 Nocardioidaceae bacterium | reverse complement strand
GGGGCCGGACGTGACCGGCTCTTGCCGCTCGCCGGGCGGACGTCGAAAGAACCGAGCGACGTCCGGGCGCCGCCGGTTCAGTCCCGATCGGCTGAACCGGCCGGCGCGATCGCCGGCACGCGCCAGTTCAGCAGCGGACGACTGAACCCGGCCGCCGCGGCTGGCGATGGGCGCGGATCACCTCAGCCGGTCACGGTGACCTGCTCCGGCGCTTTCCAGGCCGACCACCCACCTCAGCCGGTCACGGTGACCTGCTCCTGCAGCTCGCCGGGCCTCGACGGACCCGGTGCCCGGTTCGGATGCGAAGCATTCGCAGTCACTAGAGTCACCGGCATGACATCCGAACACCCTTCGATCACGAGGTTCCGTGCGGAGCTCGAAAGACGAGGCGGGACCGGACGCGTCGTCGTACTCCCGGACTCCGTGCACACGGCCGCCCTGGCCGCCGAGGCACTCGGGTGCGAGGTCGGCGCGATCGCGAACAGCCTGATCTTCAATGCCGACGGATCGCCGCTGCTGATCCTGACCTCCGGCGCGCACCGGGTCGACACGGCCAAGGTCGCCGCCGACCTCGGGATCGAGAGGCTCGGCCGCGCGAAGCCGGAGTTCGTCCGCGAGCACACCGGGCAGACCATCGGTGGGGTCTCCCCCATCGCGCACCCCGCGCCGGTGCCGACCCACATCGACCCGTGGCTGCGCAAGTACGACGAGGTGTGGGCCGCGGCCGGCCACGCCTCGGCGGTGTTCAGCACCTCCTACGACGAGCTGGTGGCGATGACCGGCGCGACCGAGCTCGAGGTGGAGTGATGGAGATCTGGGTCAACCCTGCCTGCTCGAAGTGCCGGGCGGCCACGTCCGCGCTGGACGAGGCGGGGATCGAGTACACCGTGCGCCGCTACCTCGACGAGCCGCCCACGCCGCAGGAGCTGGTGGAGGTGCTGAACCGGCTCGGGCTCGAGCCGTGGGACGTCGCCCGCACCGGGGAGGCCGTCGCCAAGGAGATCGGCCTGAAGGACATCCCGCGCGACGCCGAGCACCGCGACCAGTGGCTCTCGGCGATGGTCGAGCACCCGATCCTGATCCAGCGTCCGATCATCACCGCGGACGACGGTACGACGGTCGTCGGCCGCGACCAGGACGCGATCGAGCAGGCGATCCACGCGCAACGGTGACCTGGGAGCGGTTTGGCAGGGTCGGTTCGGGGAACGACTGACACCAGGACACCCGCCACCGAGTCGAAGCGAGAGAAGCCCGTGCAGATCTGGCCCGGACGCATGTTCCCCCTCGGCGCGACCTACGACGGCGCCGGCGTGAACTTCGCGCTGTTCTCCGAGGTCGCCGACCGGGTGGAGCTCTGCCTGGTCGACGAGGACGGCGCGGAGACCCGCGTCGACCTGCCCGAGACCGACGGTTTCATCCACCACGCCTACCTTCCCGGAATCCAGCCCGGCCAGCGCTACGGCTACCGGGTGCACGGCCCGTTCGACCCCGAGCAGGGCCACCGGTGCAACCCCAGCAAGCTCCTGCTCGACCCCTACGCGAAGGCGATAGAGGGCCAGATCGACGGCGACGAGTCGCTGTTCTCCTACCGGTTCAAGGCACCGGAGAAGTTCAACGACGACGACAACCTCGGGCACACGCCCCTGTCGGTGGTGATCAACCCGTTCTTCGACTGGGGCAACGACCGGCACCCCGAGCACGAGTACCACGAGACCGTCCTCTACGAGGCGCACGTCAAGGGACTGACCCAGACCCATCCCGCGATCCCCGAGGAGATCAAGGGAACGTACGCCGCCGTGGGCCATCCCGCGATGATCGACCACCTCACCGAGCTCGGGGTGACCGCGCTCGAGCTGATGCCGGTGCACCAGTTCGTCCAGGACCCGCACCTGCTGGAGAAAGGGCTGTCGAACTACTGGGGCTACAACACCATCGGCTTCTTCGCACCGCACAACGCCTACTCGGCGACCGGGCAGCGCGGACAGCAGGTGACCGAGTTCAAGGCGATGGTGAAGGCGCTGCACGAGGCAGACATCGAGGTGATCCTCGACGTGGTCTACAACCACACCGCCGAGGGCAACCACATGGGCCCCACCCTGTGCTTCCGCGGCATCGACAACAACGCCTACTACCGGCTGGTCGACGACGACAAGGCGCACTACTTCGACACCACCGGCACCGGCAACAGCCTGCTGATGCGTCACCCGCACGTGCTGCAGCTGATCATGGACTCGTTGCGCTACTGGGTGACCGAGATGCACGTCGACGGGTTCCGGTTCGACCTGGCCTCCTCGCTCGCCCGCCAGTTCCACGAGGTCGACCGGCTCTCCGCGTTCTTCGACCTGGTCCAGCAGGACCCGGTGGTCAGCCAGGTGAAGCTGATCGCCGAGCCGTGGGACGTCGGCGACGGCGGCTACCAGGTCGGCAACTTCCCCGCACTGTGGACCGAGTGGAACGGGAAGTACCGCGACACCGTCCGCGACTTCTGGCGCGGCGAGCCGGCCACCCTGGCGGAGTTCGCGTCGCGGATCACCGGCTCATCCGACCTCTACGAGGCCTCCGGCCGCCGGCCCTACGCCTCGATCAACTTCGTCACCGCTCACGACGGGTTCACGCTGCGCGACCTGGTGTCCTACAACGAGAAGCACAACGAGGCC
>JAICRS010000049.1 GCA_025966335.1 Nocardioidaceae bacterium | reverse complement strand
ACAGCACCCAGCGCTGCACGCCGCTCAGGCTCATCGGGTCCTTGCGCCGCGCGGGGGCTCCCGGGGTCATCAGATGCTTGCGCACCGCCGGCTTCCGGTCGTAAGCGGTGGGTGCAGGTTCGTTCGGCATCGGGGGTCCGGTTCCGCTACGCACGCGCGACGCATGCAGGATGTGGAGGTTCTGGTCTCAAGGGTACGTGTTCCCGGCTCCAGGGCCGGTGTGATGTTCCACGCTCCGGCACGCGCGGTCAGGCAAAGACCGGGGGAGCCGGCCGCACGGACGTGCAGCCTCTCGACAGGAAAGCCGCATCTCCTCCCCTGGGTGACCGGCCGCGGCGGGCGACAGGCCTCTGCGTGCCTCGGGTCGTCGTTGCGACTGAGTGACCCGCGGGCCCCGGGTCCCGACCCCGGGCATGGCGGCGCCGCACCTCAAGAGCCACCACGCCAGCATCCCGCCCAGCTACGACGTGACGAGATGCAGGTTTCCGTGAGCCAGAACCTGCGTCTGGCCACGTCGTACTCGTCCCTCGAGCCGATCCCGGTGCAAGGCCGGTTCGGAGGGGGTGAGTCGCCAACCGGGCCCGCGCCGTTATCGATCCTTTGCTGGAGAACGCTTCGGTCACGTTCGGTCCCATCTGGCCCTCGAGCGCCGGTCAGAGCGACCGTTCGGGACCGAACGGGCTGCGCGGGACGTGTGTGGAGCGACCGGTGTGCGCGGACCGGCTGAGGGTCCGACTGGACGAGCTGAAGTCTCCGGCGTAGTACCCGTTGTGGCCGTGGATGTGCCGCGCGTAGCTGCCTGCTTCTTCCTCGATCAGAATCGATGTGGCCATCGTGCTCATCTCCCTGGCCCCGTTGTGTCGGTGAACTGACACCTCGAGACTGCCGGTGGGAGGGCCTGCTTCGCGCCGGCAAAAGCACCAGGTTCCGCCGGCGCGGGTCAGCCCAGCGACAGGCGGGCCAGCTCGGAGCGGGAGGTGAGCCCGAGCTTGGCGAAGACGTTGCGCAGGTGGAAGTCGACCGTGCGGGGACTGACGAAGAGCTGCGCGGCCACGTCGCGGTTGGACAAACCGTCCTGGACCAGCCGCGCCACCTGCTGCTCCTGCGGCGTGAGCTGTCCGGCGGTCGAGGGATCGCGCTTGCGGGCGGTCTCGCCGGACGCCCGGAGCTCCTGGCCGGCCCGCTCGGACCAGCGGACCGCCTCGAGCTCGTCGAAGATCTGCAGCGCACGGCGTAGGTGCGCTCGCGCGTCGACGCGCCGCCGCGCACGCCGGAGGAACTCGCCGTAGGCCAGCTCGGTGCGGGCGACGTCGAACCGGCGCTGCGAGGAGGCATGGTGCGCAAGGGCCCGCTCGAAGTGCTCCTCCGCCTCGGCTCCGTCGCTGACCACGGCCCGGCCGTGCGCGGCTGCCGCGAGGGCCCAGGACATCTCGGTGGCGGTGGCGTACCGCTCGAGCTCGTCCGCCCAGGCGAGCGCCTGGTCCGGCTCCTCGGCCCGCAACGCCGCCTCGATCCGGTCGATCGCCGCCATGGTGCGGGTGATCGGGTGCGAGATCCGGCTCAGCTCGAGGTACGACGACGCCGCGTGCGGTTCGCGGAGGCCCTTCGCCCAACGAATCATGTCCTGGGTCAGTGACTCGACGATCCCGGTCGCGTGGGTCGCGGTGACCTGCTCCCAGGCGGCGACATGTTCTTCGGACGCGGCGTCGCCGCGGAACGCGGTCAGCAGCGCGAGGAAGCTCAGCGGCATGGCGGTGAGCCCGGGCTGGTCCATGCCCTCGGCCAGGTGCAGCGCCTCGGAGGTGTTGGCGCGGGCCCGGTTCCACTGCCCGGTGGCGATCTCGGTGATGCCCCGCCGGGTCAGGGAGTAGAGGACCATCACCAGCGCACCGCTCTCGCGGGCCCGGGACTCGAGCAGGGTGTGGATCCGGGTCGAGGCCTCGTCGTGGCCCATTTGCAGCGCCGCGATGCCGAGGTTGGGCAGCAGGTCGGTGTCCCCGATCGCATCGCCGAGCTCCAGCGCCTCCCGCAGCAGCGGAGCGGCCTTGGCGAGCTCGTCGTTGGCGAGGTGGTTGAGGCCGAGCAGCATGGCGGTGAAGCAACGTGCCCGCGGTGCGGTGGGCTCCTCCCCGTCGGGGATGAGCTCCGTCGGGTCGATCCCGATGTCGGATGCCCCACCGAACGTCGCCAAAGCAGCGCCGAACATCGCCATCTCCCGAGCGCGTTCCGGGTCGGTGTCCACCACGTCCCGGGCGGCCTGCATGACCATCCGGTGCCCGAGCCGCACGGAGCCGGTGTTCCACTCGATCCTGGCCCGCAACCGGGCCGCGTCCGAACGCAGCCCGGGCTCGCAGAGCGTCGCCACCGCCTCGTCGGCGAGCAGCCGTGCCCGCGTGGGCTGACCGGCCAGCCAGGCGCTGCGCGCGGCAGCGTAGATCCGGGCGCCTCGTGCCTCGCTCTGCGAGGTCAGCTCCGCGGCCCGCTCCCACGCCGCGCTGGCCGCTTCGTGGCCGCCCCGCTGCCTGGCCCGTTCCGCGACCTCGTCGAGCTCCTCCACGACCGGGCCGTCCGGTGCGTCCGCGGCGGCGGCCCGGTGCCAGGCACGCCGGTCCGCGTCGTCGTGGTGGACCATCACCTCGGCCAGCGCCCCGTGCACCCGGCGCCGCTCGCTGCTGGTCGCGGCGCTGTAGAGGGCCGAGCGCACCAGCGGGTGACGCAGCTCCACACCGGCACCACTGACCCGGAGCAGCCCGGACCGCTCGACCGCCTCCATCGCGTCGTCGCCGGCGCCGAGCAGCCCGGCGGCCCGACGGATCGTGGACAGCTGTCCCGAGTCGTCGGCCGCGGCGACCAGCAGCAGGGTCTGCGCCTGGGCGGACAGGTGCCTGGACCGGTCCAGGAACACCCGCTCGACGCCCTCGGTGACCGGGAGTCTCGCCGGCAGCCGGGTGGACCCGCCCAGCTGGTCCGTGGTGAGCACGTCCGGCATCTCCACCAGCGCGAGGGGGTTGCCGCCCGTCGTACCCATCACCCGGTCGCAGACCTCTGCCGACACCGGCACGCCGGCGCGCTCGGTGAGCAACGCGGCGGCGGCGTCCCGGTCGAGGCCCTGCACCCGCAGCTGCGGCAGGTCTCCGCCGGCGAACCCGCGGGTGTCGTCCTCGCGGACGCCGAACAGCAGCGCGATGCGCTCGACCTGGAGCCGCCGGGCGATGAACAGCAGCGCGGCGGCGGACGCGTCGTCGAGCCACTGCGCGTCATCGACGATGCCGAGCACCGGGCCGTCCTCGGCGGCCTCGGCCAGCAGGCTGAGAGCGCCGAGGAACACAAGGAACCGGTCGATACCTTCGTCGTCGGACTGCCCGAACGCGGCCCGCAGCGCCCGGGCCTGCGGTGCCGGGAGGCGTTCGACGTGGTCGAGCACCGGTCGAAGGAACCGGTGCAGGGCCGCGAACGCCAGCGGGGACTCCGACTCGATGCCCTGCGTGCGCAGCACGCGCATGCCCTCGCCGCCCGCCACGGCGTCGTCGAGCAGCACGGACTTGCCCACCCCGGGCTCCCCGCGCAGGACCAACGCCCCGCCACGGGCCGTCCACGCCTCGTCGATCAGCGCGGCGATCTCACGACGTTCCCTCTCCCGACCGTGCAGCACCGGGTGAGCGTAACCGCTCCGCGCCGACAACCTGGCGAAATTGCCGGCGCGAGCAACGTCTGCCGGATCACACGATGAAGCTCCCAACCGAGCACCGATGAACGGAGCACCGTGATGACCGAGACCAACGTCCGCCCGAACGCCCACACCACCCTTTTCCACGTGGCCGGGATGACCTGTGACCACTGCAAGCACGCGGTCGCCACCGAGGTCTACAAGATCGACGGGGTCCTCCAGGCCTACGTCGACGTGGCCAGCGGAACCGTGCAGATCGCCAGCGAGCACGAGCTCGACGTCGCCGACGTCGACGCGGCCGTCACCGAGGCGGGCTACACGCTGCTGCGCGACGAGCCGGCCGAGAAGGAGTCCTGAGGTGGACGCCCTCGCCCTCGACCTGGCCCGGCTGCAGGTCGCCGAGCGCGTCGCGCAGGCGAACGCGTTCCGTCGCGGCCGTGAGCTCCGGGGCGTACGACGTGCCGCCGCTCGTTCCGGGCGCGGAACGGCATCGCCCCGGACCTCCCACCGACCCACCTTCTGACCGCAGGAACCTGGAGAAGCTACCCATGACCACCACCAGCTCCACCATGACCCCGACCTCCGTGGGCGCCGCCGAGTGCACGATGGACATCGGCGGGATGACCTGTGCGTCCTGCGTGGGACGCGTCGAGAAGGCGCTCAACCGCCTCGACGGCGTCGTCGAGGCACGGGTGAACCTGGCCACCGAGGTCGCCGTGGTCCGCTACGACGCGGCGGCGGTGCAGCTCGACGAGATGACCGCCGCCGTGGCCGCAGCCGGCTACACCGGTACACCACGGGTCACCGTCGCGTCCGAGGACCCGGAGCCCGCCGCTGCGGAGACGGAGGACCACGGCGCACAGCGCGACGCCGAGCTCGCGGACCTCAAGCGGAAGTGGCAGGTGTCGCTGACCGTGGGGCTGTCGATGATGGTGCTGATGTACGTGCCGATCTCGGTCGACACGATGGACTGGCTGATGGCCGTGCTGCTGGTGGTCTCGACCACCGTCCAGCTCTGGGCCGGACGCAGCTTCTTCAGCGCAGCCTGGGCGGCCGCGCGGCACGGCGCCACCAACATGAACACGTTGGTCGCCCTTGGCACCGGGGTGGCCTACGGCTACAGCGCCTTCGTCACGCTGTGGCCGACCGCCGCAGAGAGCTGGGGTCTGCCCCTGCACGTCTACTTCGAGAGCGCGATGGTGATCACCGCGCTGATCCTGATGGGCCGGTGGATGGAGGGCCGGGCGAAGAAGCGGACCGCCGCCGCGATCCGGGCGCTGGTCGGCCTGGCCCCCAAGACGGCGCGGGTGCTGCGCGAGGAGGGTGAGCTCGACATTCCGATCGACGACGTCGTGGTCGGCGACCTGGTCCGGATCCGTCCGGGGGAGAAGATCCCGGTCGACGGCACGGTCACCGAGGGTGCGTCCACGGTCGACGAGAGCATGCTGACCGGAGAAAGCCTCCCGGTGGAGAAGGCCGCCGGCGACCCGGTGATCGGTGCCACCCTGAACCGCACCGGCACCCTGGTGATGCGCGCCGGTGCGGTCGGGGCGGACACGACGCTGGCCCAGATCGTCCGGCTGGTCGAGGACGCCCAGGGCTCCAAGGCGGCGATCCAGCGGCTGGCCGACCGGGTCTCGTCGTGGTTCGTCCCCGCCGTGCTCGGCATCGCCGCGCTCACCTTCACCGGCTGGGCCCTGTTCGGTCCCGAGACGGACGCGATGACCCTGGCCATCGGCACCGCGATCTCGGTGCTGATCATCGCCTGCCCCTGTGCGCTGGGGCTGGCCACGCCCACCGCGATCATGGTCGGCACCGGCAAGGCGGCCGAGCTGGGGATCATCATCGCCGACGGCGAGGCGCTCGAGCAGGCCCGCCGGGCCACCGCGGTGGTCCTGGACAAGACGGGCACGATCACCGTCGGCCGGCCCAGCGTGACCGAGGTCCACACCCGCGGCGGCTGGCAGGAGGAGGAGATCCTCGCCCTGGTGGCGGGCGCCGAGGTGGGCAGCGAGCACCCGGTCGGCGAGGCGATCGTCGCCGCCGCCCGCGAACGCCGGCTCGAGATTCCCGCCCTGGAGCAGTTCGAGGCGGTTCCGGGGCACGGCATCGACGCCGTGGTGGACGGGCGCCGGGTGCGGGTCGGCAACCGCGCGCTGATGGCGGCCGCGCAGGTCGACGTGGTCACGTTCGACAACGAGAGCGAGCTGGCGGCACGGTCCGGACGGACACCGATGTACGTCGCCGTGGGCAGCCAGGTCGCCGCCCTCGTCGTCGTCGCCGACACGGTCAAGCCGGAGTCGGCGGATGCCGTCGCACAGCTGCACGCGCTCGGGCTCGAGGTGTGGATGCTGACCGGCGACAACGCCGCGACCGCCGAGGCGATCGCCCGCAGCGTCGGCATCGACCACGTGCTCGCCGACGTGCTGCCGGCGCAGAAGGCCGACCAGGTCGCTGCCCTGCAGGCTCAGGGCCGGGTGGTCACCATGGTGGGGGACGGGATCAACGACGCGCCCGCCCTGGCCCAGGCCGACCTCGGCATCGCGATCGGCACCGGCAGCGACGTCGCGATCGCCGCCTCGGACATCACCCTGGTCGGTGGGGACCTCCGTGGCATCGTGGCCGCGATCGCCCTGTCCCGGCGTACCGTCGCCACGATCAAGGCCGGACTGTTCTGGGCGTTCGCGTACAACATCGTGCTTATCCCGGTCGCCGCCGGCCTGCTCTACCTGACCAACGGCATCCTGCTCGACCCGATCCTGGCCGCGGCCGCGATGGCGATGAGCTCGGTCAGCGTGGTCACCAACGCGCTGCGGCTGCGCGGCTTCCGCCGGCCGGAGAGCGCCGAGGAGATCCTGCGCCCACCGCTGCGCGCCCGGTTCACGCAGTACGCCTACCTGGCCGGCATCGCGGTGGTCGCCGTCGCCCTCGGCGTGGGCCTCACCGCCCTGAGCCGCACCGACTTCGCGCAGCGTGGGATGAACGGGATCCTGGCGTGGACGCAGAGCACCGGGATGCCGATGCGTCCCGCGATGAGCGTGATGATGACCGCCGAGGTGCCGCCGGTGAGCGTCGAGGAAGCCGGGGTCGAGGTCACGCTCGACCTGCCGGCCGACGCCCGGGCCGGAGAGCCGACGACCGTGCAGGTCACCGTCATCGACACGGAGACCGGCGACCCGATCGAGGACCTGACCCGCAGCCACGAGGTGTGGATGCACCTGATCGCCACCCGCGACGACCTGGGCACCTTCGCCCACGTGCACCCCGAGCCGACCGGTGACGGCACCCTTGAGGTGGACCTGGTCTTCCCGACCGCCGGCCGTTACCTGGTGAACACCGAGTTCCGCCGGCAGGGCCAGATGACCGACATCCACGACGCCCGGACGATCACCGTGTCCGGCCCGCCCGCACACGCACAGCCCCTCGAGGTCAGTGCACGCAGCCAGGTGGTCGACGGCGTCCGGGTCGAGCTGTCCGGGGAGGCGCGCGCCGGTGAGTCCAGCGAGCTGGAGTTCAGCTTCACGGACGCGGCCACCGGTGAACCGGTGACGGACCTGCAGCCCTACCTGGCTGCTGCCGGCCACGTGGTGGTGATGCCCGAGGGCGGCGACGGCTTCGCGCACGAGCACGCCGAGGTCGAGGACGACGAGGGCCGGCCGGTGTTCGCGCTTCCCGGCCAGCAGTTCGGTCCCGAGCTGACCGTGCACGCCCACTTCGACGGGCCGGGGCTCTACCAGCTGTGGGGCCAGTTCCGGCTGGCAACCGGTGCGGTGATCACCGTGCCGTTCACCGTCCAGGCGTCCTGAGCGGCGAACCCGGCGATTCCACCGGTGCGAGCCCGCCGCCGGCGCGGACACGATCAGCACACTCCTCCCCTCACCTGAAAGGAACACCCGAGATGACTTCACTCGCAACACCGCAGAGAACCCACACCGCCGTGGCCGCCGAGGCAAGGGACGTGGTCAAGGTCTACGGGCACGGGGACACCGCCGTGGCGGCCCTCGACGGGGCCAGCCTGGCGATCACCGCCGGCGACTTCACCGCGGTGATGGGCCCGTCCGGGTCCGGGAAGTCCACCCTGATGCACGCGATGGCCGGGCTCGACACCGCCGACGGCGGCCAGGTGTACCTCGGCGGGACCGACATCACCCGGCTCGGCGAGAAGCAGCGCACCCTGCTCCGGCGGCAACGGATCGGCTTCGTCTTCCAGAGCTTCAACCTGGTCCCGTCGCTGACGGCGGCGGAGAACATCGCGTTGCCGCTCACCCTGGCCGGCCGGCGTCCCGACCCCGAGTGGCTGGATGAGCTGGTCAGCACCCTGGGCCTGGAGGACCGGCTCACCCACCGGCCGTCCGAGCTGTCTGGCGGCCAGCAGCAGCGCGTGGCCGCCGCCCGGGCCCTGGTCTCCCGTCCGGACATCGTGTTCGCCGACGAACCGACCGGCAACCTCGACTCCCGGCACGGCGAGGCGTTGCTGGGCTTCCTGCGGCACGCGGCCCGTGACCTCGGTCAGACGATCGTGATGGTCACCCACGACCCGGGTGCCGCCGCCTACGCGGACCGGGTGGTGTTCCTGGCCGACGGTCGCGTGGTCGACGAGGTCACCGACCCGTCGGTCGACACGGTCCTCTCGCACATGGCCGGGCTCGACGGTGCCGCACAGCGGCGGGGGAGGTGAACGGCATGTGGCGGCTGACCCTGAGTCAGGTGCTCGCCCGACGCTTCCGACTCGCGTTCACCCTGCTCGCGGTGGTCCTCGGCGTCACGTTCGTGACCGGCAGCCTGGTGCTGACCGACACCTCGCAACGGCTGTTCGACGACCAGTTCCGCAGCGCCGTGGCGAAGGTGGATCTCACCGTGCGCGATGCCGTCGCGTTCGACGCGGCGATGGGCGTCGAGGTGGACCGGGACCCGCTGCCCGCGGGTCTCACCGCCCGGATCGCCGGCATGGACGGCGTGCGGGACACCCGACCGGTCGCCAAGGGGCAGGGCCTGATCGTCGTCGACGGCGAGCCGATCGTGCCCAACGGCCCGACCATGCTCAGCTCGTGGTCACCCGCACCGTTCGGTGCGTTCGTGATCCGCGAGGGGCAGGCACCGGCGGGGCCGGGTGAGGTCGTGGTCGACGCGGCCACCGCCGACGAGCACGGCATCGACATCGGTGACACCGTCTCGGTCCGGTCCGTGCAATCCGAGTCGTTGCGGGTGGTCGGGCTGGCCGGCTTCGGTGACCGTCCCGGGCTACCCAACACGACCGTCGCGCTGACCAGCCTCGATACGGCGCAGCAGCTGCTCGACCTGGGCAGCTCCGTGTCGGAGGTGCTCGTGATCGCCGGGGAGGTGCCGGTGTCCCAGCTCCGGGACCGGATCGGCGACGGACTTGGTGCGGCGTACGAGGTGTCCTCCAGCCAGGACACCGCGGCGGCGAGCGCGGAGGCCGCGAAGACCAAGCTGAGCTACTTGCAGCTGATGCTGTTCGCGCTGGCCGGTGCCGCGCTGCTGGTCGGTGGCTTCCTGATCGCGAACACGTTCTCGATCGTGATCTCCCAGCGAACCCGCGAGCTCGCCGTGCTCCGCGCTGCCGGGGCCACCGGACGCCAGATCGTCGGCTCCGTGCTGGGCGAGGCGGCGTTCGTCGGTGTGCTGGCGTCGGCCCTGGGCACCGTCCTCGGCGTCGCCGCAGCGGTCGGATTGCGTGACCTCGTCGGCCAGTTCGGCGTTGCCCTGCCCGACGGCGACGTGGTGGTCGCACCCCGCACCGTCGCCGTGGCCTGCGCCGTCGGTGTGCTGGTCACCCTGCTCTCCGCGGCCGGTCCGGCCCGCCGGGCAGCGCGGGTCGCACCGGTGGAGGCGATGCGACAGGCCGCGGTGGCCGCGACGCGGGTCAGCCGGGTCCGGTTGCTGCTCGGCGGCGCGTTCGCCGTCCTGGGCACGGCCGCTGTGGTCACGGTCGCCCTCGGCTCCGGCCCGGTGGCACTGGTCGGCGTGGGTGCCGTGCTCGGGCTCACCGGCCTTACCCTGCTCGCACCGGTCCTCACGCCCGGCCTCGCGCGACTGGTGGGACGGCCGCTCCGCTCGGCCGGAGTCACCGGCCGGCTGGCCACCGAGTCCGCCGCCCGCGCGCCACGTCGTACGGCGGCCACCGCGATGGCGCTCGCGCTGAGCCTGGCACTGATTTCTTTCATGACCGTGGTCGCGTCCTCGATCAAGGGCTCCATCGCCGACAGCTACCAGGAGGTGATCTCGGCCGACTACGTGGTGGAGAGCGCACGCGGGGAGATGCTCGGCGGCCTGTCCCCGGAGATCTACCGCGGGATCAGCGGGCTGCCGGCGGTCCAGGTCGCCTCCCGGCTCCGTTACGGACACTGGAAGGAGGGCGGCGCCACCCGGGCGCTGACCGCGATCGACCCCGAGACGCTCCCGGCGGTCACCTCGGTGCGGATGGTCGCCGGCAGCCTGGACGACCTGGGCTCGGGCGGCATCGTGCTCGCCGAGAAGATCGCCGAGAAGCAGGGGCTGGAGATCGGTGACCCGTTCCCGATGACGTTCTCCCGCACCGGCGAGCGGCGGCTGCCGGTGGTCGGCCTGGTCGCCGACGACGACGCGCAGGCGTTGATGACCGACTACCTGATCTCGCTCGACACCTACGCCAGGAACTTCAGCGAGAAGGTCGACGCCAGCGTGTTCGTCGAGGTCGCCGACGGGGTCGAACCCGCCGCCGCTGAGGCAGCGATCGAGTCGGCGCTGGCCGGACAGCCCACCGCGGAGCTGCGCGACCAGGCGGCGGCCGTGGCCGGGCGCACCGCGACGGTCGACCAGATCCTCGGCCTGGTCACCGTGCTGCTCCTGCTCGCAGTGCTGATCGCGATGCTCGGGATCACCAACACGCTCGCGCTCTCGATCGTCGAGCGAACCCGCGAGATCGGTCTGCTGCGCGCCGTCGGGATGACCCGGGCCCAGCTGCGGTGGATGGTCCGTGGTGAGGCCGTGGTCGTCGCCGCCCTGTCCGTCGTGCTCGGCGTGGGGCTCGGCACCGCCTTCGGCGCCGCCATGGTCGCCGTACTCGGGCGGAACGCCGAGATGACGATCGAGCTGCCGACCGAGCGGCTGCTCGCGGTGGTCGCGATCGCCACCATCGCCGGTCTCGTCGCGGGCCTGCTGCCGGCCCGCCGCGCCGGCCGGATGGAGGTCCTGAACGCGATCAGCGCGGAGTGACACGGGAGTGACTCGGTGCGGCTCCCACAGTGTGGTGGGGCCGCACCGCCAACCCAACAACGCATCCGACCTGCACAAGGAGAAACGATCATGAGCACAGTCCGACGCCTCACCCCCACGACCCGGATCCGCACCGGCCTGACGATGCCGACCGACGTCCACGACGTCTTCGAGCAGGAGCTGAGCGCCGCGCGGAAGGCCGACACCGCAGAGCAGCGGTGGCAGGCGATGGAGCGCGCGCACATCGTGTCCCAGCCATGGCCCTGGCCGCACACGCGGGCCCACCTCGCGATGTTCGCGCAGGCGGTCCGCGAGCACGACCGCAAGGAGGCCCTCGGGCAGGTGGTCCGGCTGCTGGTGGCCGCACCCGGCTCGGCGATGGGCCGCTACCCGGAGGGCAACACCGGCCGGGCGATCGTGGGGATCACCGCGCCGATGCCGGTGCCCGAAGATCTCGAACTGCTGCTCGCCCGGCACGCCGTCCGGTAGAACTGCACAGTCAGCACAGACAAGGGAGCAGATCGTGGAGTTCATGACAGCCGGCGACTACACCGGCACACGGGCGTGGGACGCCCTCGACCTGGCGGAGTTCTCCGACCCGACCACGGTCCGGCTGCACTGGACCGACGCGCCCTACGAGTGGCACGTCAACGACGGTGCGGAGGTGTTCGTGGTCCTGGACGGCGACGTCGACATGCACTACCGGGTCAACGGTGTCGAGCGTGTGCAGCCGATGCGAGCAGGGGACATCTGCCGCGCCGGTGTCGGCGATGAGCACGTGGCCCATCCCCGTGGCGCAGCGCGGATCCTTGTGGTGGAGCACAAGGGCAGCATCTGAAGTCGGGACGACGGATGCTGACGATCGGGATGCTCGGCGGGATGAGCTGGGAGAGCAGTGCGGAGTACTACCGCCTCGCCAACGAGATGGTCCGCGAACGCCTCGGCGGTCTGCACTCGGCGCGGTGCCTGCTCTACTCGGTCGACTTCGCGGCGGTCGAGGCGATCCAGGTCGAGGGCCGGTGGGACGACGCGGCGGAGCTGCTCGCCGATGCGGCTCGTTCGCTCGAGGCCGGTGGTGCCGATCTTCTGCTCCTGTGCACGAACACCATGCACAAGGTCGCGGACCGGGTCGAGGAGGCAGTCTCGATCCCGTTCCTTCACCTGGTCGATGCCACCGCGGCCGCCGTACGTCACGCGGGCTTGGAGTCCGTCGGTCTGCTCGGCACCGCGTTCACGATGGAGCAGGCGTTCTACCGGGACCGGTTGGCGGCGCACGGGCTGACGGTGCTGGTGCCGGGGGAGGAGGACCGAGCGGTGGTGCACCGGGTCATCTACGACGAGCTGTGTGTCGGTGTGGTGAAGCCGACCTCCCGGGAGGCCTACCGGCAGGTGATCGGCTGGCTGGTCGAGGCGGGCGCCGACGGGATCATCCTGGGCTGCACCGAGATCGAGCTGCTGATCGGCCAGGACGACAGCCCGGTGCCGGTGTTCCCGACCACCCGGCTGCATGTCGAGGCGGCGGTGGACCGGGCGCTGGGTGCCCGCGAACAGTGAGCTGAGACGGCACGAGGGCCGGGGAGACAACGTCTTCCCGGCCCTCGCTCGCGTTGGTGCGGACGCTACAAGGTCAGTTGACCTTGATCTGCATCATGCCGTTGCGGTTGGTGCTCACCACGCGGATCTTGACGCCGACACCGGCGACCTGCACGCTGCCGCCCGGGTTGGCCGGGTCGTAGTAGGCGTTCTTGTCGCTGTCGTCGAACACGGCGATGCCGGGTCGCGACGCGGCGTCCAAGGTGGTCATCGTGTAGCCGGCCTCGTTGTCGGCCTTCACCTCACGGTGCAGCGAGATCGGGTCGGTGCTCTCGAACCCGAACGTGGAGTCGAAAGCCTGGATCCGGTTGCGAGCAACCACTCCGTCCGACCAGGTCATTGCCTGTGGCCGTGCATCGATCGGAAGGACCTCGCCACCGCCGGCGTGCTGGCTGACGTTGTTGTCGCTGTACTGCGTGTTCCAGTACCAGACCAACATCCCGTTCTGGTAGGGGAAGCGCTCCACACGGTTCGGCTCGGTCGAGCCCCAGCCGAAGTTGTACGGGCCTTCGGCCAGGGTGGTGTCATAACCGAGGTACTGCCGGTTCTCGGCGATGTAGTAGTGGCTGAACTCCTGGTCGGTCTTCCCGTTCTCGGCGATGACGAAGCCGTCACGCGTCCAGGCCGGCGCACCGTCCTCGACGTTCTCGGTGAGCGCTTCGCCCACGGCGATCTGGTCGACCATGAAGCCGATTTCGTGCACCGCAGCGTCGTTGAACATCTTGAACTGGAGCTGGACGTCCTTCCCGGCGAACGCGGAGAGGTCGGCGGTCAGGTCGACCCACTCCCCACCGGAGGACCCGGTGATGCCGAAGCCAACGTTCTGGCCGTTCGGGTCGGTGGTCGTCGACTTGTTCGTCTCGACCGGCGTGAACGTCTCGCCTCCGTCGGTCGAGACCTCGACGAACGCGTAGTCCCAGTCCTCCTCGATGGCGTACTTCGCCTTCGCGGTGAGCTGCCCATTGTCGGGCACGGTGAACGTGGGGCTGGTTGCGGTCGCTGTCCGGTCATCGCCGGTGCCGGAGTAAAAGAAGTCGCGTCCCTCGGCTGCCTTGCTGATTTCGGTGATCACCGTGTGCTTGGGCAGCACCGTGATGACGGCCTGCGCCTTCTTGGTGGCGTGGTAGCTCGCGCCCAGCTGGTGGGTCGAGCTCTTCCCCGCCTGAGCCACCTCGTAGTCGAGCCAGCCGAGCTGGAACTTCTCCCATGGACCCATGTGGTTCGGGGTGGTGCCGATGGCGTCGCCGCCGTGGTTCAGCCAGGAGCCGGAGCTCATCAGTGTCCAGAACGCGGTGCTGTTCTCGCCGCCCTGGGTGTCGTAGAGGTCAGGCAGGCCGAGGTCGTGGGCGTACTCGTGCGCGAACACACCTAGACCACCGTTCTCCGGCTCGGTCGTGTAGTCGCGGATCCAGAAACCGGTGTCACCGATCTCGATGCCGCCGAAGGGGGCGTCGGCCGGGCCCACCTGGAACGTTCCGGCGATGTTTGCCGCCCAGCGGTGCGACCAGATCGCGGTCTCGGCGGCACCGGCCTCCTCGCCCTCTCCGGCGTGGATGGCCTGGAAGTGGTCGATGTAGCCGTCCGCCTCGGCGTAGTCGCCGTCCCCGTCGTGGTCGTAGCGGTCCCACACGTCGAAGGACTGCAGGTATTCCTTGATTTCGTCGGGCGTCTTGCCGGCCTCCTGTTGAGCCGTCAGCCAGGCCTCGGCGCTGTCGTCGACGAAGCGGGTCATGTCATCGTTGTTCTCGGTGTACCCGTAGCTCGCGGAGTTGTAGGGCACCTCCACCCAGTTGCTGACGTCACCCGCGACGGTGTAGCGGCCGCTCGACATCTCCTCGTAGATGCCCTTGAACGACTCGCCGTTCTGGTCGTCCAACCCGTTGAAGAACATGTCCAGGTAGTGCTGGCGGTCGAAGTCCGCCTTCCAGTACGTGCTGTTGTCGTGATCGCGGTCCGGCTCGGGGATCTCGTTGTGCAGGGGGCCCGCGGGTGCCTCCGGAAAGATGTCCTCGGGCTCATCCGGCTTAGCGATGTTGGTGCCGGTGCGCTCGTCGATCTTGTCGCCGAACTCGACCAGGAAGGAGAGCACCTGGCCGGTGTCCTGCAGGCCGTACTCGGCCCACTGGCCCGGGGCAACGCGGACAGCCTTCGAACCACCGCGGTTCTGGACCTTGCGCTCGCCGTTGAGGACAAGCTCGGCTGCCTGCTGCTTCAGCTCACGCCGCTTGCTCTCGAGCCGGTCGGGCCGGTCGTCTGCCTTGTGGGCGGCGGCACCTGCGCGGTCGGGGGCCGGGTCGGCCGGTGGCACGGCGGTCGCCGGGCCTTGGATGGCGGTGGCCAGCAACGTGATCGTCGCCGTTCCGCCGATGACGCCTAGTGT